>JAQTNJ010000162.1 GCA_028713955.1 Syntrophorhabdaceae bacterium | reverse complement strand
GCTAAAAGGATTACCTGGATATGGATGGTATTCGATTCCCGGTCATACCAGATGGAAAGCTCTCCAACCTGTACCGGCTCGACAATAATATTTACTTCCAGCGGCGGGCCGGTGATAAAATGCGCAATAAAACCGATTATTTTCTTAAATCTTTCCTGATAACAACCCAGGCTTTCAGCGGCCCGCAGGTCAATCTCAAAATCATCCTGGCCTCTTATGACTGCCCTCCCCATATTAACCGCTCCGAAACCTGCCAATTCCAGGGGAACCTCGGTGACACTGTCAGGAAAAGATTGGGTATCCGGTACAGGCCCCTTTTCAGAACCGCGTAGTTCCATGAGCAAAAATCTGATAAAATCACGGACGATCCGGTCGTTCCCTGCGGCGGAGATGCTCAATAAGTCACCCAATTCCCGCGTTAATATCCCGGTAAAAATCCTATTCTCCCGGCTATTCCTTATGATTTTCAGGTAATTCGGCTTAAGCTCCCGTTCAATCTTCAATTCTCTGCCCGGTTCGTTGAACCTGCTTTTTATGTTATCCCTGATGATCTCCGCCAGTTCCCCGGATAGTTTAGCCCTTAACAATTCCTGGATAGCAGATTCTTTTTCAGGAGACGAAAAAATTTCTTCCCAGCCGCGGTTGCTTTCCCGCAAACCCCGGATAATTTTAAGTAAACATCCCAAGCTTTCCTGCTTTGAAACGGTATCAAAAGGCTCAAGCAGGCCCGACAGGGAAAGGAGATTCACGGAAATCTCTTTATAGCCGAAGGTACTTGCCTTTCCGCTAAGATAATTAAGGATGTCTTCGACGTCCTGATCCTGAATCAGAACCAGGCCCTCCTTTTCGGAGAGCGCCGCGATACCCTTAATAATCGCATAAAGGAAAGCGAATGCTTCACTAGCGCATTCAGGTTCCATCCTGGCGATCATGGAAACCGGGAAATTCATCGCCAGACTGGTAAACATAACCTGCGACAGATCCAGTATCCCTATGGTGGGATAAAGAATGACCTTCCTGACATTTAACGAATCCGAAACATTATAATAACCGCCGTCTTGGCCAAACTGAGACTGCTGTTCCTTGAGCCAACTATTCAGATACCCATCGGCCTTTTTTACAACCTCCTCATCCGATAAACTATCGATCTCGAAGAAAACATTATTTTTAACCGGATTATCCCGGAGTAAAAATTTGACAAGCAAACCCTCTATCCTTCCGCGGTCTTCATAACGGCGATAGAAAACTTCCATCCAAGAGTTATACAGCAGCCTAAACCGGTTCACCCTCTCTTTAACCCTATCGATAAGCTCTACGCCGGCTTCCGCCATATCTAACTCGGGATTTTCCCCGATCAGCTTTTCCAGGTCGGTATTTTTCAGCCACCCCGACAGGAAATACCCCGAGCCCCCTTCCATTTCTACCAGCCCCGCAAGGCGGAGGATCCTTAATTCTTTTTGCACCGTCCTTAAAGAATCATTGCCCCCTCTTTTTCCCGCCAGTTCTCTCGATCTTTTCGGATTCCCGCTGAAAATACCGTTAACCTGCATATAGCGCAATAAAGTAGCGGGAGAACCCTTGGGAATATCAATAACGGAACCTATCCCATCCGGAGAGGATTTAACCAGGCGGCCGTGCTTATCATATAAAACAAGCTCTCCTGAAGCCCGGAAAGAGGATGTTTCACCGGAAATAATCACTTCATCTTCTTCCGGTTTCTTACCGGCCTTCTCTTCCGAAACAGGCGGTTCTTTTATTTCTATCTTTACTTTACGGGCAGGCTGTATCCTTTGAACGGGATTAACCCGCCGGGGGTCATTTTCTGTTTTTATAAATAAGATCTCCGGGGTTTTCTCTTCTCCCTCAAAGGAAAAAACGCCTGGCAGCCCGGCATAAACAAGCTGTGAACCGGGAAACATATTTCTAAACGACCCGGCAAAATTATTGGTATATCGAGAAGCCCACACCAATAGGCGGCGCGCCGCCGGAATTTCGTTCTGCGCCTGGAGAAAGAATATCCTATTTTCGTTTATTTCCTGCGGGCAGGTTTTATGGATTTGCTCATGAGCTCCGATAAACCTGATCAAACCCAGAATTTCTTTGCGGCTATAACGCGGGTAGAGAAAATCCCTTAGGACACGGTAGCTGATATTACCGTCGGGCCCGCGGATACGCCCGGAATAGCTTATTTCTTCCGTCGCGATATCGAAAAAACCGACCGGCTCATCCACTTTTAAACCCAACGCCTTATACAAATCTTCAACCATCGCCAGTCTTTTTTTCCAAATTCCGATGTCCATTCCGGCGGATATTCTATCCGAAATCAAACGGATAAACTCGTTTAATTCCGCCAGGCTAAAATTACGTTTTCCCAAAATCTCCCCCACCTTGATCCGGGCAAAGGGGTTGGGGATGATGTCGGTAGAAACTATATCCTGGACAAATAACTGCCTTGCCTCAAAAGCCTCTATCTGTTCCTGGCTTAGCTGTCCGGCGGCCTTAAGCTGTTTAGCCGCGGAGAACAAAACATTGCGGTCGTTAAAGATTTTTACTCCCTCGGTAAACTCACCGTATACGCAGCCGATGAATATCCGGGAGGCGCCCCGGGATAAGAGCAGCACGGCGGCCTTGATGATCGTCTCCCCGCTTGAGATGATATCATCAAGCAGTATGACATCCCTGCCGGAAACGACAATATCGGGCATGACCATAGTTACCTGCAGGCGCAAGGGTTTGGAGGAATCCCTTTTCTTATCCATATTTCCACCGTATTCCATATTGTTGTTGGCGGAAGCGTCTTTAGAGAATATCGCCGCTCCCTTGTCCGCGCCGATAATCACCGGATTAACCAAGAAATTATTCTGCTTAAAGTAAGCGGCTAAGTCTGTAAAGATATTAAAATTGAAGAACTGAACAGGCCGGGCAAGATCCGGGAAGATCTCTTTAAGCTGGATCCTTCCTAACTCTTTCGAGAAGTGGATATTTAAGGTCTGGATCTGGCTGGAATAAATACTGATCGCATCAAGAATAACCGAAGCGCTATTAGCACTTAAAGCAAAAGAACCATGCTTTTTTAAGCGATAGGCCTTGTGCTGACGCATATAGCTGAAGTAAGTAAAGAAGAGCGCCGGAGCGATACCCTTCTTTTTAAGTTCGGAAAGAGCCTTAAACAGGTTGATGATACCCGTATTGGCGTCAGTGGCGCAAACCAGAAGATAATTTTTGCTGCTGTCCAGGCCGGAAGGCAGGATAATCTTGCCTTTATCGTTAATCTTAATCGATAAGCCTGACGGCATATCCAACGGCTTAAAAATCTCGGTATTAGGCATAAACAGGAGGCCGTCAAAACCGCGCTCATAGTCTTTGTTAACATTCAATAACCCCTTTTTGAACTTTTCCCGGACAACCATTGAACCGTAAGAATGGCCTTTAAACTCCTCCTTGGCTACCAGCTTGAGGCTGGTAAAACGGGAAGCTACCTCAATAATCCATCCATCGGTATTATAAGGAAGAACACAGGTAATACTTTTTGCGCCACAGTCTTTAGACAAAAGACCCAGGGTAAAGATGAGTTTTAAGACTTCCTGAGGCTGATTAACCTGATCAAAGAACAACACACAATCCTTGCTTCTGACATAACGCGGATTACTGATGTATACATATATTTCTTTATTGCCGAATTCACCGGAGAGAACTTCCAGGTTTATGCCTTTTGATTCAACCGCCGAATCCCGGCGGCATTTATCGAGTTTTTCATCCTGGCATTTGATGGTTAAGAATACCTTTTTGGCGGATAACAACTCTTTTTTCCTCGAGCGGACGTATTGACAAACTAATTTCTGCGTATCGGACTTAGGGGATTTGAACCGGTCAAGGCCGTCGATATCCCCTTCCAAGAACAATCTATCGATGTATAATTTCAGGAATTTGTTGATCCCGGTATCCCGGTCTACGAAGAACTCAAGCCAGCCGCGGTCTTCCCAGGCCTGTTTATGGCTGCGGTGGGGAGTAGTGCCTTTTTCGTAAAATTCATGGTCCAGGACAAAAGCAAAAAGACCAAAATCAGCAAGAAGTGATTCATAGAAATTCTGCGTGATATAACTGCAGAGATTACCCTGCTTATCCGGGATGGTATATACGGGAATAGTATCGCGAGCAAGGACAGCTTTGTTGTATCGGGGGATGCCGAAGAGACGCGATGCGGGGCCGTCTCTTACCGCAAAAAATCTTAAACTGGGGGAACGCTGGGCAAGCAAGGCCTTGACCAAATCGGAAAAACCTCTTGCCTCAAGTTCCTTAATAAGCGCATCCGGAATACTAACCTCCTCAGCCTCCTTAATGACTCTTTCGATATCCTTATAGTTACAGTTGAAACGATGCATCAGATCATCGGAAGTTGGGGCTTTAAGGGCAATCCCTTTAGAAAACGCTTTCTTACGCGGTAAAATAAAATTAGAAAGATTTTTTAAATAATCATTTTCCGGAAGGATTCCCGCGTTCTCGAAAGCCTCTAAAAGGATTTTTAACTCAATGTGGCGAGTCCTAAAATAATCATAGCTTGCCTGACAGGCAAGAGCATGGGAACCGGTTTCAAGTTCTTTGTTTTCATGGCGGATGATATCATCGATAAGTATCTGGAAGGATTGCGACGCGGAATCGGACGGGTTAAACGGCGGGGCGCGGGATGCAAAGGCCTTTAACACCGATATCCTCCCCGGGGTAGTTTCGGTATCGGCGATATTACCGGTTTTAGTCTGATCGGCAAAGATTATTTCCGCATCCTTAAAATACAATTTAAGATTATCCAACTGGCCGGCAGAGGAAATAATCGGTTCACCGCCAAGGCGGGCGGGGTAAGTTTTAGTCCTGATTTCATCCTGCCACTGCTCTATCACGGTATTGATTCTTCTGGCAAAAGAAAACTCGCGGGCAATCCCCTCCCCAAGCTTATGGTACATCTGGCGGTATTTATCATGTTCACTGAATAATTTAGATAATAAACCGTAATCGGTATCGTAACCGCGTTTTAAGAATTCCTTGAAATCAGCATACTCCCGGGCACTCAAGATTTTTTCCGCCGCCTGTTTTAAGTCGAACTCCGCCAGAGCCTGAAATATCAGCACTTCCCAAAAAAATGCCCGGCCGCGGGTCTGGGCGTTCACATAGAGGATATTGCTTAAGTTATCCTGCCCGGTAACCAGGCTAGGAAGGTCATCGCTCAAGGTAAAAAGCTGCCCGAACAGCTTGCGCGGGACAACCGTATTCATCACTATCCGGACATTACTTTCTCTGCTCAGGACCGGCTCCAGCCTTCCGCTTTCATGATTATATTCCAGGACATTGTAACCTGACTCTTCGGCCGCTTTAAATACCTCATCGCGCATCAGCTTATCACCCTGGCTGTGATTAACGAAAAAAGTTGCCGGGCGGGCGGCAAATTCCTTATCTTCCCGCCTTGCCGTTTTAAAAACCGTAAAATACATCTTTACCTCATATGGCATATGCCCATAAACAAAACCCCAGGCGCTCTTTACCGCATCCCCGAGATCCAATACGGCATAACCCGGTATTTTTTCCAGGATTTTCCTGCGTTCCGCGTAAATATTTTCTTTATCCTTGGCTTTACAATATCTTACATAGTTTTCAAAATTCGGGGCTACCGGCGGCATACCCAAGGCGTCGCTGTTGCATCCCAGCAGATAATGCCCGTTCTTATTCGGGTCCCGCCAGCATAATTCCCGACCAACCTCATGAATCGTGATCTTCGCGGCCCTTCTCAAACCGATCGATTCGAAGTAAGAGGCGTCGCTTCCGGAATATTCATCGGTATAAACCGCGTATAACATCACCAGGTCTTTTTTCCCCATGAATTCATCCATCCTCTCCCGGGAATCCTGCGCATTGATATAAGTTATGCCTCCCAAACGCTGGATATCCCGCTGGCCTTCGAAACCGCTGATCAGCTTGATTTTGCCCAGAAAAAGATAATCGTCGCTCTTAAGGAAAATGACCTTAATCGGCAATGACGGATAAATTTGCTTCAGCTTCTGGGCGGTATTAACCATAAACACCACATCCCCCGCCCCGGCTAAACGATAAGGCAAGACTAAACTAATGGAAGGAGTATCTATCCCGTCCAAAGCTTCCGCGGTAACCAGATGCTCCCTCAAGAACTCTACGATTACCTCCGCGACCGAAACCCGGTTAGTCGAAGAGAAAATAGTATCCGTGGAAATAATATCGCTGATAAGCGGCAATCCCTGTTTGTCGGTCAAAGACCTGAATACCGCCAGATTTTCTTCCGACTGTTTTCCGTGCACCGTTCCGAAGAATACCCGCGATGCCCCGTATTTATCCTTAAGTATGTAAGAGAGCTTGACGGCCGTGGAACCACCCGAGATCACATCATCAAGGATCACTACATCCCTGCCTTTGACATCCAGTCCTTCCGGTTCGGTAAAAAAAACTTCTTTTATGTTAAGCCGCATTTTTTTGAAAACCGCCAGGGGCAAGTCCAAAGATTCGGCCAGCAGGGCCAAAAATGAAAAAGTGCCCTGGTCGGGAGCAACCAATACAGGCCTATTCAGGTCATAATTCTTTATAAAATAACGGATAAGATAGAAAAAAGCGTTGAGGTTAACAATATCAATCCCACCCACCCCTTCCATCTGGTAGGCGTTGATCCGCGGTTCCTTGATAAAATGCGTATTTACGGTATAAATCCTACCGCAGTATTGGCTGACGAGACTTAAGATAATCTTCGCGGCGTTCACGCCGAAAGCCTTCTCCCCGTAACGCGGTGCGGGAAAATTCTTCTCCTGCCTGTCGTAACCGAAATAGAAAAACAAAACATGGATATCTCCGGCGTCTCTTTTCTTCAACTCCTCAAGAATTACCAAGAGCTCGACGATTCCCCTGGAAGTCCTCGTGGAATGAATAAAAAGACAATCTTTACCCTTCACATCCACGGGAATATCCACAAAAATATTCCCCTCCTTGAGAGTGTCGACTTTGACCGTGCCGATTTGCAGGCCGTGGCTTGCGTCGAACTTCATCAACCCTTTGCTCACCTTGTCTTTC
>JAQTNJ010000161.1 GCA_028713955.1 Syntrophorhabdaceae bacterium | reverse complement strand
GGAAAAGAGGAAATGGGGGGATTTCATAAAGGCTGAAGACAAGGATATCAAACTCTCCGGGTTGAGAGCAGGGAAAACATACAACCTTCTTATATCGGAGAGGATGAAGAATGGTTATCTGATACAGGCAGGCAAGGAAAAAGGTATACTCCAGACAGAGGGCTTTCCGTTCAAACCAGGTGACGTGATAAAAGGAACCTATTCCGGTATCGATAAAAAGAAGGCCCACCTCTTTAAGCCTGTAAAGAGTTTAAAAGCCGAGGGTGCATTGCTCTGCATGGATGTCCAGACGGGTTATGTCAATGCCATGGTCGGTGGGAGGGATTTTGAACGAAGTCCTTATAACAGGGCCATCTCGGCGAAGATCCAGTCCGGCAGCGCATTCAAACCTTTTATATATGCCACTGCATTAAAAAAGGGATATGATATCGATACGTTCATTATTGATGAACCAAAAGAATACCCTGTCGGGGCCGGCAAGACATGGACCCCGAAAAATTATGACAATAAATACGACGGTCAGATAACGATACGGGACGCTGTCGCATATTCGAAGAACGCGGCTACAGTGCGGCTTCTTGAAGAGATCGGTGTCGGATCGGTAAAAGAGACGATGAAAGAGCTTGGTCTTAATGTTGAGATTGAAGATAATCTCTCTATAGCTCTGGGGACATCGAATCTGACGCTTCTCGACCTTGTAAAAGGATTTGCGGTATTCGCCAATGGGGGGTACAGGATAAAACCTCTTTTCGTGAAGAGGATTATTGACAATGAGGGGAATGTTCTCGAAGAAGATCCTGTAGAAAAAGAGCGCGCCATCACTGATGACATAGCGGCGAAGATGAATGTGCTTCTGAAGGGACCAACTGAATACGGCACAGCGAAGGGCGCTTCGAAATTGGGGTACCCTGTTGCAGGAAAGACAGGTACAACGAGTAATTACTACGACGCCCTCTTTGTCGGTTATTCTCCGCATATCGTGACCGGTGTATGGGTTGGTTTTGACGCGAGGACTTCGCTCGGCAAGGGAGAAAGCGGCGCCAGGGTTTGTCTGCCGATCTGGATGAGCTTTATGGGTTCAGCCTTACGGCGCTATCCCCCTGATGATTTTGCGGGGATTGAAACGGGGGGTATTGATACGTTGCCATATCACTAAGCAAGAATAACGTTCCTGGGAGGTCATTATGAAAATATCTTTAAAAGTATTTTTAGTCTTTAGTCTGAGCCTGGTCATGATGGGAACCTACTCCCTGTCAAATGCTCAGGAATGGAAGGCATTCTATGAAAACGAAAAAGAACGATTCTATTTTGACAATACAAGTCTTGAGCGTCTTGATAATAAATCGTTCAGGATATGGCAGAAGATAACGGAGAAGCAGACAGGCACCGATGAGGTTGACAAGGTGAAGTCGCAGATCGAGATAAACTGCTCCCAGAAGATCTTCAAGACACTTTCCCTGATCGAATATGATACGATAAGCGGCAAGGCTTTGCCTGAGCAGAGATACGGAGAGGATCAGCCATGGGTGAAGTTTTCGCTGGAATCAAAATATGGCGCCCTTTACGATAATTTCTGCCCGTGATGAACGAGCGAAGAGCGGAGAGTGAAGAGTTGAGGACCAACAGTATCCTATTGTTAAGAGGCACTCTAGGGTCGCGGGTAAAGACCAGCTGATCTGACGATCTCCGGTACCATCTGCTCCCATTCGATGGCCATGATATGGATGCCGCTGACCCCTTCGATTGCCCGCACCTTTTCAATGGTCTCTATGCATATCCTGATCCCTTCCTCTGCCTGCTTTTCCTTCGGGGTATCCTGCATGCGCCTGATGAGGTCATCGGGCACATCCATGCCCGGTACGGAGTTCTTCATGTACTTAGCCATGCCGACAGATTTCATCGGCGTAATCCCCGCGAGGATATAGACCTTCTCGTGGACGCCGAGGTCGCGCACCATCTCCATCCATTTTCCGAATTTCTCAATATTGAATATACACTGGGTCTGAACGAACTGCGCGCCGGCATTTACCTTTTTGGCGAGCCTCATGGCCCTGATCTCAAAGGGATCGGCAAAGGGGTTTGCGGCGCACCCCACGAAGAGGTCGGGCTTGCCTTTTATCTCTTCACCGCTTAGGAACCTGCCGTCATCAACCATCTGCCTGATACACTGTATGAGCTGCATGGAATCGATATCAAAAACATTTTTTGCTGTGGGGTGGTCCCCGAACTTCTGATGGTCGCCGGAGAGGCAGAGGATATTGTTGATGCCCAATGCCGCAGCGCCGAGGATGTCGCTCTGGATAGCGATCCTGTTCCTGTCCCTGCATACCATCTGCATGACAGTGTCAAGGCCCATCGTCTTCAATATGAGAGAGGCGGAGAGGCTGCTCATCCTCACGACACTCGTCTGATTGTCGGTAACATTGACCGCGTCAACATACCCTGTGAGGAATGCACCCTTTTTTTTCACTGCCTCCGGGTCAGCGCCGCGCGGGGGACCGCACTCAGAGGTAACGGCAAAATGACCGTTTCTCAGTACCCTTTCCAGATTGCTCTCAGTGCTCATATCTTCAAATCCTCCCTGATCCTCTTTCTCGGGCCGCCGTCCCTGCTTGTCGACCAGTCCTTTGCCGGCTGTATCTCGAGGTACCTGTCAAGCATGCCCATCTCTTTGTAGCGGTCTACGATAAGCTGCCACGCGCAGGGTGTATCCTTGCCCACTTCGCAGACGCCCCCCTGTGAACCGCCGCATGGCCCGTTGAAGATGCTCTTTGCACAGCGTGTAACGGGACATATGCCGAGGGTCCTGTCGAGGACGCAGTTGCCGCATCCCTGGCAGCGTTCAGCCCACACGCCGTGCTGCTCCGTGACGCCGTCGAAAGTCGTATTCACGGCCGGCAAAACGATCCTGTTCCGGTAATGTTCGCCCACGAACTGGATGCCGCAGCCGCATGCCATCGAAAGCACCACATCACAGTCATCTATAAAAGGTTTGAGGGTTTCCACGTATTCTGGGTCACAATTCCTCTCTAATATCACCTCTTTGATCTCTACGGGCGTGCCTTCTTTTGCCCTGAATAACCGTATCTCTGACGCGAGCACTGCAACCTCCTTTGCCCCGCCGGTCGCACAGACGGTAACGCATTCGTTGCAGCCAAGAAGAAGTATCCTGGAATAGGGCTTCAGCATCCCGATGATCTCTTCAAAAGGCTTTCTGTTCGCGACAATCATGACTTACTCCTTTATTATAGCAGAGAGCAAAGGGCAGAGAGCAGAGAGTTTAAACCCTTAGCTCTTAGCTCTCAGCTCTTCGCTGATTTCGCTGAGTTTGGTCCCAGCTCCCTTATCTTTTCCGTCATTTCCCGCGCTGCCTCGGCGAACTTCTGTCCCTCTGCCGACGACATATTATACATCGCAACGCGATCTCCGCCGATGCCGCACTCGTTGAGAAGCTGCTTCATATATTCCACACGCTTCCGTGCCCTGATGTTCCCGACAAGAAAGTGGCAGTCCCCTTCAAGACAGCCAGCGAGATAGACGCCATCAGCGCCATTCTCAAAGGCCTTCATCACGTGAATGATGTCCACTCTGCCGGTGCAGGGGACCTTCACGATCTTTACATTTGCCGGATACGAGAGCCTCATCGAACCTGCCAGGTCCGCCGCGGTATACCCTCAGTATTCACAACAGAATGCAATTATCTCAGGCTCAAAACGATCCACTGTTACCCCTTTCGCATAGCGCATAGCGCAAAGCGCTGAATCTTTGCTTTTCACTCTCCACTCTCCACTGCCTTTTACAGGGGCTCGCGTCGCCCCCTCCACGAACAAAGTCCGTGGAGCCTCCCGCACCCGCAAGCGGGTACCCGGCTCGTGAACTCGCTACAAAATATTCTGTTTTTTTACTCTCCGCTCTCCGCCCTATGCTCTCTGCTATTTTACGCACAACGCCTTCACCTTCTCCGTGATCTGTACGTCCCTGTAGTGCATCAGGTCAATCGCCTTTGCGGGACACTCGGCAGCGCAGGTCCCACAGCCTTTACACTTGCTGATGTCAATCTCCGCTTCGCCTTGCTCATTAATGACAGGTACTGAATAGGGGCACACCCTGACGCAGGTGAGACAGGCAGCGCATTTCTCCCCCTCAACGCGGGCGACGATGCCGCCGACGGCCATCTTCTCTTTTGAGAGTATCGTTATCGCCCTCGCCACAGCGCCTTCTGCCTGGATGACCGTCTCCTTTATGTTTTTCGGCGAATGGGCAAGCCCGCAGAGGAACATCCCGTCAGAAGCGAAGTCTATGGGCCGAAGCTTCATATGGGCTTCAAGGAAAAACCCTTCATTCGTTCTCGGCACCTTGAGCAGCGTTGCGAGCTCATTGTTACCCGACGGTATAATGGCGCTGCTCAATACAAGGAGGTCTGTATTAAATGATATATGCTCCATAACGGACGGATCATAACAGGTAAGGTTGAGGCCGCCGTCTTTCCGCTCCAGAACCGGCTGCGATGATATATCGTACCGTATAAACCGCACGCCAAGCCTTCTCGCTTTCAGGTAGTACCTTTCCAGAAAGCCGTAGGTGCGGATATCCCGGTAGAGGATTACCACATCGCTCTCCGGTTTCTTCTCTTTCAGAATTATGGCGTTCTTTATGGCCGTTGAACAGCAGACCCTGCTGCAATAAGGCCGCTCTTCATTTCTTGACCCGACACACTGTATCATAACGCATCGTTCAAAGGGACCGAGCCCGTCGTCGGCGATCTTCTTTTCAAGTTCGTGTTGGGTCATGATCCTGTTGTCTTCGCCGTAGGAGAAATGGCCGTGAGGCTTAAATTCCTCACCGCCCGTGGCAAGAATGATGATCCCGTGCTCTATCTTCCTGTATTCCTTTGATGGTCCTGTCACGATACCCGTTGAAAAATTTCCCTTGAAACCGCTGTGGTCCGTGATAGTGGTGTTCACCTCAGCGTGGATGAGGGGGTGGCTTGTTACCTTCTCTATCGTATCACTCAATAATTCCTGCACGTCGGTGCCGTCAAGGGTACGGTAGATATAGCGCAGATTTCCGCCCAGCACAGCTTCTTTCTCTATGAGGAAGACCTCGAAATTCTGGTTCGCGAGCTTGAGGGCCGCTGTCATGCCGCCGATACCGCCGCCGACAACGAGGGCTTTCCTGTTCACATCTATGGTGACCTCTTTCAGGGGCTTGATGTAGTTGGCGTTCATGACGGCCATTCTCACGAGGGTCTTCGCCTTCTCCGTTGCGTTTTCCTTGTCGTGCATATGGACCCATGAACACTGGTCCCTGATATTTGCCATCTCGAAGAGATATTTGTTCAACCCCATTTCGCGTATGGTTGCCCTGAAGAGGGGTTCGTGTGTCCTGGGAGAACAGGAGGCAACGACTATCCTGTTTATCCCGCGTTCAGTGATGAGCTTCTTCATCTTATCCTGGGTGTCCTGCGAGCAGGTAAAGAGGTTATCGTCAGAGAGAACGACATTGGGGAGCCCCCTGGCGTATTCCTTGACCTCCGGGACGTTGACGATGCCGCCGATGTTGATGCCGCAATTGCAGACAAAGACACCGACACGGGGTTCTTCTGCATCGACGTTTATCTCATCAGGGAGTTGTTGTATGATGAAATCTTTCCCTCTCGCCTCGGTGATAAGCGATGTCGCCTCGCAGGCTGCTCCGCAGGCAGCCGTAACGGTTTCGGGGATGTCCTGGGGAGATTCACAGGCGCCGCATGTATAGATCCCTTCGCGCGAGGTCAGGAGAGGATTCCCAGAATCTCCTTTGATAAAGCCGTACCCGTTGAGCTCTACGCCCAGGGTTGCGGCAAGTTTCCCAAGGTTCTTTGACGGTCGTAAGCCCACCGAGAGGATGATCATGTCGAAGGCCTCTTCACGTATCTCACCGTTGTCATCGACATAGACAACGGCCACGTCTTTTGTCACAGGGTCCTCGAGTATCCTCGATACCATGGACCTTACATACCGGACACCGTGTTCGCCTTTTGCCCGCTCAAAATACTGGTCGAAGCCCTTTCCAAATGCCCGTATGTCCATGTAGAAGATCGTCGGCTCGATGTCGTTCTGGTGTTCCTTCGCGATGATCGCCTCTTTGGTCGCGTACATGCAGCATACCGACGAGCAATACTCGTTGATCTTGTCCCTGCTGCCGACGCACTGGATAAAGCCGATCTTTCTCGGTATCTTCCCGTCAGAAGGCCTCATGACAGCGCTCCCCGTTGGACCTGTCGCGGAGAGGATACGCTCGAATTCCACACTGGTGACCACGTTCGGATATGTCCCATAGCCGAATTCCTTCTTTCCGTGGGCATCGTACTCATCGAACCCGCTTGCTATAATGATACTGCCGACCTGAAATCTTTCTTCGACAGACCCTTCACTGTAATCGATGGCTTCAGGCTTGCAGAACTCCTCGCATATCCTGCACCCTAAGCATCTGCGGCAGCTCAGACACCGTTTTGCCTCTTCTACGGCATCTTTTTCGGTAAGTGCCTGATAGACCTCCTGGAAACCTTTTCTATTTTCAACCGGTATCGACGGTATGGCAACGCGCGCCTTTTTTACTATCCCATCGGGCACATCTTCAACGAGCGTATCCTCGCGGGCCGTCCTTCCTTCCCTCAGGTCTCTCCCTTCGAGGTAACGCCTGATCGACTCGGCAGCCTCCTTGCCCTGCGCGATCGCGTCGATCGCCATCCTCGGTCCTGTTGCGGCGTCTCCGCCCGCGAAGATACCCTCAACGGACGTCCGGAGGGTGATGGGGTCTACCTTGATCCTGCCGTCCCTGTGCCGCTCGATGTCCTGCATGTCTGCGAGGAAATCCGTATCGATGGCCTGTCCGATGGCAAGGATGATCGTGTCGGCATTGAAATACCTTGTCGTTGAGTCCTCGTAGCAGGGATTGAACCGCCCGTCTTCATCAAATACCGATACGCACCGTTTGCAATCGATGCCCGTTGCGCAGCCGTCACCGGATATTACGATCTCTTTTGGTCCCCAGGACGTATGGATCATGATGCCTTCATCAAGGGCCTGCCGGATCTCCCATGTATGGGCCGGCATCTCGTCCCAACTCTCAAGACATG
>JAQTNJ010000160.1 GCA_028713955.1 Syntrophorhabdaceae bacterium | reverse complement strand
GTTATTGTACGGTCCACCCACAGGGTGAGCCACGCGCGCGAACCCGTCCCCCTCTATCCCATCGGCAAGCGCAAGGTCACCCTCAAGGAAGGAATACAAAATCAGTCATCAGTCGTCAGCGATCAGCCATCAGCGGATAGTGATATGTTTGTCATTGCGAGCGCGGCGAAGCAATCTCAAGGGATGAGATCGCCACGTCGCCTTGCTCCTCGCGATGACAGTAAAATGTCTAACGTTGAACCCCCGATAGAGCCATTCGAGGGCAGGCATAGAACGTTGAACGTTGAACTCAATTCCCAATTTGCCGGCAAATTGGGAATTGTTGCTTCAGGCATGTCCTGCTCAATTGCCATGGATGTCCTCTCGGAACTCGGCCTCGCCGACATTATCCCTGTCTATAAGGTGCTTCAGCTATCAGCAGACAGCACTCAGCGATCAGCAGCCGGTAGTTCCCTTGGTAGTCATTGCGAGTCCGCAGAACGAGGCGGTTTGTCATTGCGAGCACCTTTCCCTCTGTCATTGCGAGGAGCGGAGCGACGCGGCAATCTCACTCAGGGGATCGCCACGGCTACGCCTCGCGATGACAATAAGGGTGGTGCGCCTCACCCCTCACACCCTCCGCTCAATTCGTTTGACGCCTTACGTTATTTTATCGACAACGTTGATAAAATTCTTGTCCTCGAAGAGACCGATATGGTAATAGAGGCCCTCATCGGCGATTCAAAGAAGATCTTTGGCAGATGGAACGGTTATGTGCCGGGGGCAGGAGAACTTACCTATGACGTTATCAGGGATGTCATCACGAGGGTCATAAATGAAACAAAGATGGGAAAAGTACAATTTGTCCCAGACCGTGCTATCGAAGAGACATTAAAAAAGGTGCGGATGCAGCCGCGGCCCCCCAAGCTTTGTGCCGGCTGTCCTCACAGGGCCTCCTTTTATGCGATGAGATATGCCTTTCCTGAAGCTGTCTTCCCGGGGGATATTGGTTGTTACACGCTTGGTATTGCCCAGGGGGCTGTCGATACGTGTCTTGATATGGGGGCAGGGGTAAACATTGCATCCGGTTTCCATGATACCCATGTCCAGGATGGTGCCTTGATCCCGATCATTGCCTCCACGGGGGACTCCACATTTTTCCATTCCTGCCTGGCTCCCCTGTACGACGCGGTGAAGAAACAAAAGAGATTTGTCCTCGTAATTATGGACAACGGCACCACGGCGATGACGGGGATGCAGCCGACTCCCCAGACCGGCATAACGGCAGACGGCTCACATACCCATGCGATGAAGATAGAGGATGTTGTCAGGGGCCTTGGTGTCGAATTTTTAAGGATCCTTGATCCTTACGATATACCCCTCATGATCTCCACAATCCATGAAGCCTATGATTACCTCAGCAGCCAGCAGACAGTTTCGAATACCGATAATCGATCATCGATCATCGATAATCGAGCGACCAGTATCGAGCATCCAGCCTCCAGCCATGAACAATCTGCAATCGACAATCTGCAATCTGAAATCAGCTCCCCACCCCCAGCCTCCAGCCATGAACAATCTGCAATCGACAATCTGCAATCTGAAATCAGCTCCCCACCCCCAGCCTCCCGCCATGAACAATCTGCAATCTGCAATCTGAAATCTGAAATCAGCCCTCCACCTTCCGCTCCCAGCTCTCAGCAATCTGCAATCTGCAATCTGCAATCTGAAATCAGCCCTCCACTCTCCGCTCCCAGCTCTCAGCTTAGAGGTCCTGCCGTTATCATCGCCCGCAGGGAATGTATCCTCTACGCGAAGGAAAAACGAAAGGATATGCTTGAACGGGTGCCGATCGAAAGGGATTGCATCGGCTGCAAAAGCTGTATGACCTTATTTGACTGCCCGGCCATGTCCTTTGATGACGCCGCCAACAAGGTGAAGATCGACGAAGGCCTGTGCGTGCGGTGCGGCATGTGTCTTTTTGCATGTACCATGGGCAAACAGGGAAAGGGACTCTTCAGATTTCAGGATACGTATTTCATAAAGAATCAGCTATGAGCCTCCAGCAATCAGCAAAAGGCTATCAGCAATCAGCAAAAGGCTATCAGCAATCAGCAAAAGGCTATCAGCAATCAGCAAAAGGCTATCAGCAATCAGCATTTTCCTTTTTGTCATCGCGAGGAGCGAAGCGACGTGGCGATCTCATGAATGTAGAGACTAAATGAAAAAACAATACTATGTATATATTATGACAAATCAATATAATAAGGTTCTTTATACGGGTGTGACAAGCGATTTAAAAAAACGGGTTTTTCAGCATAAAGAGAAATTAATAGATGGATTTTCGAAAAGATATAATATCGTTAAATTGGTCTATTATGAAGTATATGATGATCCGGAAAATGCAATATTACGAGAAAAGCAGTTAAAATCCGGCACACGACACAAGAAGGTTGATCTGATTAATACGTTGAATATGAAATGGACTGATTTATATAATAAAATATGAGATTGCCACGCTGCGCTCGCAATGACAACAAGGGTTTCCTTCCTTTCGTCACTACAAGGAGCCTCCCATTCCGTCACTACAAGGAGCCTCCCATTCGTCACTACAAGGAGCCTCTCATTCCGTCACTACAAGGAGCCTCCCATTCCGTCACTACAAGGAGCCTCTCATTCCGTCACTACAAGGAGCCTCTCATTTTGTTATTACAAGGAGCCTCTCATTCCGTCACTACAAGGAGCCTCCCATTCGTCACTACAAGGAGCCTCCCATTTTGTTATTACAAGGAGCCTCTCATTCGTTATTACAAGGAGCCTCCCATTCCGTCACTACAAGGAGCCTCCCATTCGTTATTACAAGGAGCCTCCCATTCGTCACTACAAGGAGCCTCCCATTCCGTCACTACAAGGAGCCTTCACCCTTTATTGTCATTGCGAGGAGCGAAGCGACGTGGCAATCTCATGACGACCTACTCATTACGGATGTAACGTGGTAGACTGGATAAGCCGGATGAACTCAACAAACTCAATAAATACAACAAACCCGACAAACCTGAAGGATATATTGTCGATCGTTATCATCACCAGAGATACGAAAGAGCTTCTGCAACAGCTTTTGCATTCCATCAAAAAGGACGGATCCCTCAAGCCGTCCGTGAAGGAGACTGTTATCATCGATAATGCCTCTGCTGACGGAACAGGAGACATGGTGCACAACGAATTCCCATGGGCAGCTTACGTGAGGAACGATAAAAACATGGGTTTTGCGGCATCGGCGAATCAGGGGATCAATCAATCAACAGGGGAGTATGTACTGCTTCTCAATTCAGACACGATCCTCATCGAAGGCGAGATTGTGAAGATGCTTGAGTTTATGGAGAAAAATGATGATGTTGGAATATGCGGGCCGCAGCTTGTTTACCCTGATATGCGGCCTCAGCGTTCATTCGCCTCTATCCCATCCCTTCTCACCGAGATACTCCCGTTCCGTCGGAAGCAGTCAGGGGTCAGGGGTCAGGGGTCAGGGGTCAGGGGTCAGAGGCCGGAGGTCAGCAGGCAGCAGACAGACTCCAGCTCTCAGCAATCCGCAATCTACAATCCGAAATCTGAAATCAGCCCTCCGCCCCCAGCCTCCGGCCATGAACAATCTGCAATCGACAATCTGAAATCTGAAATAAGCCCTCCGCCCTCCGCTCCCAGCTCCCAGCAGACAGCCTCCAGCAATAGGCAATCTGAAATCAGCCCTCCGCCCCCAGCATCCAGCCATGAACAATCTGCAATCTACAATCCGAAATCTGAAATCAGCTCTCCGCCCTCCGCTCTCGACGTTCCTTCTCTTATCGGTGCAGCCATCATGATAAGAAGGTCATTGTTCCAGGAACTTTCCGGGTTTGACGAACAGTTCTTTTTCTTCCTTGAAGAAACGGATCTCTGCGTGCGCGCAAAACAGCAATCAGTCGTCAGTCGTCAGTCGTCAGCAGACAGCGATCAGGCGTCAGCTGCCAGCCATGAACAATCCGCAATCTGCAATCTGAAATCTGAAATCAGCTCCCTTACGCCTAACGCCTTACTCCTCACGCCTTACAGGGTGGTCCTCCTCCCCGACGTAAAAGTCATCCACCTCCAGGGGAGAACAGTGGGGAAGAACTGGATCAAAGGCAGGATCGAGTACAATATCTCGCTCTATAAATTCATCAAAAAACACCACAGCGCCCTTTATTACCGCTCTTTTCAGGCTGTGCGTTTCTTAAAATCCATCATTGTCATCCTCGTTCTTTCTCTCCTCCCTTTTCTCCTCATCAGCAAGAGCATCCGAAGACGCTACGTCTACTACTGGAAGGTCCTCATCTGGCACCTCGCCTCCTGCCCACCCACCGCAGGACTGCGTACTACCGCATAGCGCAAAGCGCATAGCGTATCGAACATAAATTTAGCGTAAGGAATCAGTTAATGAATAGATTTTTGAAAATTGGTGATTTTACGGCATAAATGATCCAATTTATCAAGAAGAGTTTCAAGTAGCTCATTATCGATTAAGTTTCGACTGTTTAATATAATGAGGATATTGACATTTTCGAAAGTACCCCGTCGT
The DNA here is from genome assembly GCA_028713955.1 of Syntrophorhabdaceae bacterium. Classification (NCBI taxonomy): domain Bacteria; kingdom Pseudomonadati; phylum Thermodesulfobacteriota; class Syntrophorhabdia; order Syntrophorhabdales; family Syntrophorhabdaceae; species Syntrophorhabdaceae bacterium. The sequence goes on along the minus strand of JAQTNJ010000160.1, from coordinate 2,610 downwards.
GCAATATTAAGAAACTGATAAAATTCTTTTCTCGAAACTGAACCAGATCCTTCTGCTATATATTCGAGGTACTCATCCCTGCACCACGAAGCTGTTCAGCGAACCGGTAGAGTTTTTTCCCTTCAAGGTTGTCTGCAATATCAAAAAGAATATTGCCTATTTCTATGGCTTCTTGCCATATTTCCAGATCCTGAAATCTAAATTTTGTCATTGTAGTATGGAAGTTATTCTACTAAATTATACACATTAAACGCTATGCGTTCTGCTGTGTTTAAATGACACTATACTCTCTGCGCTCCTATGTTGCGCTATGCGCTATGCAGAAGAGCGCTTCGCGCCCTCAGCTCTCCAGCACAAAAATTACTTCCAGCGTTACCCTGTATTCCGCTATCTTCCCATCTTCCACCCTGGCACGCTGTTCTTTCACGCGAAGACCGGTAATGCCTCTCAATGTCTTCGATGCCCTCTTGAAGCCCACCACGATGGCATCCTCAAAGCTTTTAGGAGAACCTGCAACAATCTCTGTAACCCTTGCTACTCTGCCTTCAGACCTCATACGCCACCCTCCTTAATTATTCATGATACTCATTAAAGAAATAGCAGGAAGAACAAATTGTGTCAACTGTTTTCAGCACACATCAGCCCTCAACTCTCCGCCAATCTGCAATCTGCAATCTACAATCTGAAATCAGCCCTCAACTCTCCGCCCTCCGCCAATCTGCAATCTACAATCTGAAATCAGCCCTCAACTCTCCGCCAATCTAAAATCTACAATCTGAAATCAGCCCTCCGCCCCCAGCTCTCCGCCAATCTGCAATCTACAATCTGAAATCAGCTCTCCGCCCCCAGCTCTCCGCCAATCTGCAATCTACAATCTACAATCTGAAATCAGCCCTCAACTCTCCGCCAATCTGCAATCTACAATCTGAAATCAGCTCTCCGCCCCCAGCTCTCCGCCAATCTGCAATCTACAATCTACAATCTGAAATCAGCCCTCAACTCTCCGCCAATCTGCAATCTGCAATCTACAATCTGAAATCAGCCCTCCCGCCCTCCGCTGCATTTCTTGCTTGACATTATTATACGATCGGCATAGCATTTACTTTGTTCAGTGTCTGAACAGACTCTAAATAGTTGTAATTCTTCATTTTCTATCAAATGCTACGGCGGTAGCCTGTCCAAAGGGCAGGTTTAGGCTAAGGTCAAGCAAACTCAGCCTCAGTCTTATGCATTTGAATTTTCCTCAGCTTTATCCTTAACCTTAGCTTCAACTTGTCTTTCTCTTATGGGTTACGATTCTTTCGAACATATGCCTGTGTGGCAAAAAGCCATGGAATTGGCCATAGAAGTCTTTAAACTTACTGAAAAACTGCCAAAGAAAGAAGATTACGGATTAACTTCTCAAATAAGACGATCCGCGCTCTCTATTCCCGGTAATATTGCGGAAGGGTTTGGGAGAAAACACACGAAAGATAAGTTAAACTTTTATTATGATTCGCGGGGTTCTCTTGCTGAGACGAAGAATCATTTAATATATGGACATAAAGTACAATACCTTACTAAAGCTGAACACGAGAAGCTTGTTGGTCTGATCGAAGATGTGTGGAAAGAATTAAATTCTTTGATCAGTTCTTTACAAAAGAAAACTTAAACCTTTCCCTTATGCCTTATTCATTTGTATTTTCCTTAACCTTAGCCTTAACCTTAACCTTTCCTTAAAAGCCTTGAACGAATCCCACTTCAAAACCCTCCGCGAGCTCTCATCCAACGGTAATCTTACCCAGCGGGAGCTTTCGGAAAAACTGGGCTTAAGCCTGGGCAGCGTGAATTATGTCATCCAGGCCCTCATCGGTAAAGGTTATGTAAAGGCCCAGCGCTTCAAAAATTCAAAAAATAAGATTGGATATATCTATATCCTGACGCCAAAGGGCATGAGCGAGAAGGTGAAACAGACCCAGGAATTCATCCATAGGAAAATGGCAGAATATGAGAAGCTTAAACGCGAAATCGAAACCTTGAAAAATGAACAATAACCCTTTCTCTTGCCTCTCGCAGAGCCGCAGGGTACATCAGCGGGGAGCATAGGGTATATAGAGCGAAGAGTGAAGGTCAAAACACAACGAGCGAGAATATGTTCAAACTCTCAGCTCTTTGCTCTCTGCTGCCTTAACCTCAGCGTCTCGAACGAACGAAGTGAGTGTGCGTGAGGAAAAGTATTGAAAACATTGACAAGCCACACGTAAAGGTGTATACATATACACACAAAGAGGTGTATTATGAGAACGAACGTCGTCCTTGATGAAAGCCTGATAGACGAGGCATTGAGGCTCAGCAACGCAAAGACCAAAAAGGAGCTTATCCATAAAGCCTTGCAGGAGTTTGTTGATAACCGTAAGCGCCGCAACCTTCTCGATCTTTCAGGTAAAATTAAGTTTGCGAAAAGGTACGATTACAAGGCGATGCGAGAGGGGAAATGATCCTCGTTGATACATCCGTTCTGATCGACTTCTTTAAAGGTGTTAAAACTGTAGGCAGCAAGAAATTTGAAATGATTCTGCAGCAGGAGATACCCTTTGGAATAAACTCCTTCATATTGCAGGAGGTTCTCCA
>JAQTNJ010000159.1 GCA_028713955.1 Syntrophorhabdaceae bacterium | reverse complement strand
GCCTCTGGAGGTATTCCTGGTCGAACTCTTTTTCGCAGAATTCGTTTACCGCCTTCTCTACGTCTTTCAGGTCATTGCTGATATATAGGTCCATAATAAAACCAATCGTGAAAGATATTAAAATCCAATTGCTGATGACGAATGAGTCATTTTAACAATACCGGCAGATTTTTTCTATCAAATTCTTCCGCTTCGCCCGGGGAACGACACAGGCGGCCACCCAATTAGTACCCGACGTGCGTGTTCACAAATTCTTTAGTGAGAGTAAGATTGCATCTGGATGATAGAAATAATTCACCGATTCGTTGCTGCGTCCCACTAGTGTTTATAAAGATTATGAAGCTCACGATGGTAATTACAGTTCATTAAAAAATTACGCCTACAAATATTTGTATTAACCGACAATAAAAGCTGAAGATTTGCGAGTGGAACCGATTACTACAACATCAGCGGTGCGGGTCTGCCAGTTCCACCTGGATGCCCTTGTAAGCGATAAAGTTATTTTGGTTTTTTAAATGCCTCATCACCAAATAATCGAACGTCGGTACTCATTGCCTGAAGATCCTCTAAATTTACAATTTCATTAATATTTTTTTAAAGTGTTTTCCGTCTTTCTATTTTGGGTATCAGGTATTAACGATTGTATCTCTGCCAATAAAAACAAAAAAAGACCACAATCAAAAGTAATTGAAATATTGAAGGACGTCCCCTTTGTCTTGTCCCCTTTGTCTTCATTGAAATATTGAAGGACGTCCCCTTTGTCTTCGCCAGAGAGCCTCTTAGCCTTTCTGTAGACGAAATGTTTTACGTGGGTCTTTTTTTCTTCAGAAGACTCCAAGGATCCACGTTCGATTAGTACGAGAGTCTCCCTGAACAGCCACCACTCGTTATCTGATTCTCCACAGAGTTCTTCTATCCTTATAGGCTGGTTGTTTTGAAGTTCCCACTGAGGGAATCCCAACTCGGTAGCAAACCAGTGAACTCGGACCTTCCCATCTCCCGCCTTGAACAATAGAGAAATGCGAATTCTACCCTCTTCAAATCTTGCACTTCCCCGGTCGGTGAGTTTCATATTGGTTTTGATTAAATTATCTGTTTGGCCGCGTTCCTTTACAATACGGATATCGCGAACAGCCGTAGAACTTTCCACGCCTTCCTATACGTAAAACCATCGGCTTTCCGCATCTCGGGCATACAATTGCCCCCAAGGTACTTTCTTTTAAATTCTGTTCTTTTGTATTCCTGTTGTTCTTGATACCCTTACAAGCTTTACATATCCTTCCAGTGCCCGATATCAGACTGCTATCATTAAAATCATCAAGCTTCTTGATGTTCTTGCACTTCGGACACTCTTTCATTTGTCTATCAGACAGTCCCTCGATAGTCTCATGAATGTTATTCACTATTTCATGATTACCTTTCCTTGGCATCACCAGCGCAGCAAGTCGTTTGTCGAGGGTCTGGATTGGGTCTTTTCCTACATTGAAACGGTTTATTCTCAAGAATTTGTAGCCGTAGCTTTCAAGGACTTTTTCCCGGTAGATGTCTTCATCGGAGTAGTATCTCCAGTAATTAAGCTCGTTGACCACATCGATATCCTTGAAGTGCTCATGGAAACCGTCGTATTCGATAATAATTTTGTGGTACTCAGCCTGATCGTCGGAATATATGAGCAGGAAGTCAACCTTATACGCTGGATGGTTATATCTCGGGTCGAGTTGTTTGAGGTATTTTCCCAGTTCGAACTGAGGTGCGAATTCAATCCTGTGCTTGTATTTATTCCAGAACTCGGTTTGGTAGAACCAGTGCAGGACATAGGTTTCCATGGGTGAACTCGGATCGACCATGTTGGGTGGTTTTTCCAGTTTTGCCTCTTGAAGGATCTGATAATAATGTCTCAGCGCCTCACCTATAGAGCCAGCAAATTGATCCAATGGCTTGCTGATGACAAAATGCATTCGCTCCTTTGCACGGCTAAGTCCAACATTTAGTCTCTGTGCTTTTATCTTGCCATCTTCTTCGATATTTATGCTGTTGAGATCCTTGATAAATACACCCCAGAGCTTGTCCTCGGTCTCATTTGCCACCATTGAATAATAAATTATGTCTCTCTCTTCGCCTTGGCACGTATCAAAAGTCATTATCTTGAGGCGCATTTCGTCGAAAAAATAATCTTTGTCCGGCAGAGTACTAATTTTTTCCATGAGAAGTTTCTGTTGATTTGTGTGAGGAGTGATTATTCCCACACTGTCTTTGCAGTTATTGGCCTTTAGCGCTCGCATCTCTTTTATGATGAAGTCAATCTCAAGAACATTGGTGTTCTGTATGAGTTCTCTCTTTCCGTCATGTTGAATGAAGGAGAATTGAATAACTTCATCAATCGCTTTGCCCCTAATTTTCATTACCTGGAGAGTGTTCTGATAAAAATACTTGTTGGAGTAGGAGATTATCTCCTTGTATCCTCGGAAGTATTTCATCAGTTGTGTGCTGTAATTGCTGATAAATTCGAAGAAGTCAAGAATTGATGTTTTAATATCAAATTTCTCAAGCCTCACAAGCTTAACTGGTGAATCTGCGATGGTCTTTTTGAATACATCTCGCAGCCTGTTAAGGTATTCGGTATTTGTGTCCGATCTGGCCTGCGCTGCCTTTACGTTGCTGAACTGTTTCTTGTCGCCAAGAATCAGGACTTTTTTCGCCCTTAGAAGGGCAGGAAATGTCTGCGCAATACTGACCTGAGAAGCTTCGTCGATGATCAGCAAATCGAATATTTCGGGCTCAAGTGGTATATATTCTGCATAATCTCTGATTCCTGCAAGTATGCAGGGAAACGCTTTTTTCAATTTTTGGAATTGATCCTTTGGGAACCTTTCCTTCTTCTTGATGACCTCTCTTATGGCCGCAGCATCCGCTCTGTTGCCATCAAAAAAATCAATCACACTTTTGTCCATAATGTATGTCATCTGAACAGTAACGAGATCTTCGATGGTCTTCTGTCGATTGGCATAGTTCACAAAAGGGAGATCACCAAATTGTTTTTTTATCTTTTTTTTAAGGCTTATATGCTGCAGAAGACGATCGAAATCAATGTCCTCTATATGCGTGAGTCTGTTATCAAAATAGGTCTGGAATGATGACGGATCGAACCCGATCTTCTTGAATGTCTGTTTGTAATAGGAGAGTCGCTCCCCGAGATACTTGAGGTCACCTGAGACTTCCATAAGTGCCTCAAGAGCAGTCAGTATATCAAAGTTTTCCACAACTGAATAGATCGCGTTACAGAAATCGAAACCTTTTGGCAAAGAAACCTTCATTTGCTTTTTTTGTGTATTGAGTGAAAACCAGAAAATCTCGTGTATTTCCTTGATCTCTTCGATGCATTTTCTTGGTTCCTCGAATCCGCAGAACGGGAAGTCATTCTTGAAGTTATTGTTAAGTTGTTTGATCTTCCCACGCTTAAACAAGGTGGCTAATAAACCTGAAACTTTATTATATTCCATTATATACAACGATAGAGTATTGAAGTCTTCGTCAGTAAAGGATTTGAATTTAGTTACAATCTCGATTCTAGGACCATATCTCTCTACGAGAAACGTGATAATGTTCGCAAGCTCCGTGGCTAATTCAGAGACCTGAAGTAGCCCATGCAGATCCTTAAGTGTATTCAAATCAACCCTCAGCAGCTTCAGGAGTTCTTTAGCCCCACCAGTGGTCAGAATCTCCTTGAGGCTGAGGAATATTTTTCGAAATTCTTCAAGTTCATGTACGGAGTCTGGATTGTCCAGCACTTCTACAAGGTCTATTAGTTGATACTGTGCTTCGTATTCCCGCTCCATTGAGATCATTTCGTAGACCTCTCGCAGATCGATGTCCCCGCAGCGAGCTATCTCGTTTTCAAGTTCGTCTCTGAGCGTATTAGAAAGCTTCTGAATACTGTTCTCAATTTCCGCATATTCTTTCTTGGCAGCCCTATGATGAAGGTTTATGTTGCTCATCGAGGCATTAGACAGTATCTGGCTATATGTGCTTCCCGTTTTTCCAAGACGAAGGATAGGATTCTGGAAGTTCTTGTCGATTCTCACCTTGTTCATGGCTTCGGTTATCTTATCCTCTACAACATCGAGGGCCTCTTTTTTGTCCGATAGAATCAGGACATTTTGGTTGTCCATGATCGCATTGAAAGCTATTGCCGTGATGGTATGGCTTTTACCAGTGCCAGGCGGTCCTTCAACGGTTACATATTTGCAACCCTTCTTCCCTAATGCTGCGACAATCTGAAGCTGTTCGCTGTTTAACGGGATCGGGCTCCTGAAAACGAGCTTATCTGGGACATCCTTGTCATCCCACTCATCTGCTATCTCTATCCTGCAGCTTGTAGGGTTCTCTTGAATAAAATCCTCAATCAGCTTATTGAAGGCTACTGCAAGAGTATTGTCCCCCTGATCAAGTAATTGAAGAATCATTTCATAATCGTTTACGAGCGCCTCATCAGCCTTATCGAAAAGGGCGAAATAGCAGGAGTTAGTGATCCTCGTAAACAGTCCTTTAGCTACCTGAGGGATAGGCTTGTTAACGTTTACCCTGGAGTCGAGCTCAAAGAAATCTGTCAGTTCGTCGAGGATAGGCTGCAGCGCATTCCCAAGATTATTGTCATATCGCGCAAGATAAATAATCCTCTCAGAAACATTCTTGAGGCTTCCAAATTTGCCTCTTTCTTCGTTGTATTGTTGAGTGATATATTCAAGAGCTCTTTTGTTTATGTACAGTTGTGAATCGAATTCAAAAGCCATAGCGTCGCCAGACTTCTCAATAGTAAAGGGTATGTAGAAGACAGGATACTTAACCTTGTTATAAGTGATATCACAGAAATAGAGATAAAATTCCTGTTTATCAAGTATGGCCTTGTTTCTGGACATTTCGTAGACTTCGTTATAGACGTCAAATACCTGGAAGCTTTCAAAGAAGGAGCTAACTGCACTTTTCACTTCGTAGGCCTGTATAATATCCCTGAGATTATCTCTTGCGTTCACCTCTTCACCCGCGATGGCGTTCTTAAGTGTCTCATAAATCGTGCTTTGCATGAGCTGAATGAGAACTGCTGTGAGTTCCTCTTCCATTAGGTAGGCAATGTTCTCATCGCCAAGACTCATTGTTTCGAGGGACTGTTCAAGCTTCTGGACGAATGGTACAGTAAGGTTTTCTTTCAGGATGCCTGCTGCTTTGTCAATCGCATAGTTTATAGCCTGTTCATAATCCTTTGGAAAGAGAATCGCAGCCTCCTGCACCTTCTCTGCGACTTTGTCGAGCACTCCTACAACCTGCTCTTCGGATATTTTTTTAGCTTGGATATTAATAACGTCGATCAGATTCTGGGGGATATCTGCACGATAGACCCCCTTCTGAAGAGAGCTAAACTTGTTCTTGTCAAAATTCTTAATTATCAAATCCAAGTTCAGGCGATTGAATGATGGATATTTGTGCAGGTTAAGACCGACGAGCAGGTTGTCCTTGCTGTGTAATTGGATGCTTCTTTTAGGCAGCCGCCTCTTGTGGAAGTCTGTTTCAAGGAAGTCCATAAAATACATAGCGACTTCCTTAATGAAGGGTAGAATTGTGTTTTGATTATCAGCTTTACTCATTGCAGTTCAGACTCAGAGAGTCTTAGGGAACATAGTTGACCATTGTGATTCGTTCTCCTTTTTTTAAGCGCTCTCAATTCCCCAAACGTGGTCATGCCCAGTTCATTATGACAAATTCCAACCACCGTTTCTTTTTATTAAACTTCTTGCCCAATTCTCCTTATTCTCCTGCAATTTCGGTTCATTTACAAGCTAATATTCGTATGACTGATGTCGCATGAAGATAATCCATTTCCGTTTGAAGTGTTGCGTATTCTTCAATACTGACAAAAACAACAGTACAGGAAGAAACTTTGCGGTGCCCATACAGTTCGCCGGGAATCGTTTTGTGAGTCGCGACTCCTATCATGATTGGTGTACTATTAAGTTTTTTAATTTCTTAAGACGTTCTCTTGGCCTGCTTTATGGGCGAGGCACCTGATTCGGCTTGTTCCTTTAGTTTACTGCATCAGCCGGCGTGCTTCTTCACCCATACGACATACTTGTCCATCCAGTTCTGGAGGAATGCTTTGCTGCCGGCACCGATGTTGCCGGCATCGTCAAACAACCCATCCTTTGCATGGATGAATGCCTCGGGTTGGCAAAGGGTCGGCACATCCAGATACGCGAGGACGTTGCGTAGATGCTGTTGTGCCATGGCCGTGCCGATGACGCCGATCGAAGCACCCAAAACACCAGCCGGCTTCCCTGCCCATGCGCTCTGGCCATAAGGACGGGAAGCGTGGTCGATCGCGTTCTTGAGCACGCCGGGGATCGATCTGTTATATTCGGGCGTAACAAACAGAAGACCGTCGGCGTCCTTGATCTCGCCCTTCAACCGCTTGACCGGCTCAGTCTGGTTCACGTCGTCGTCCTGGTTGTAAAGCGGCAGGTCGCCAATCTGCACCTGTTTGAACGAGAACTCCGATGGCGCCAATTTTACAATCGCATTGGCCAGCTTGCGGTTGAATGAATCCTTACGAAGGCTTCCGACAATAACGGCGATTTTGTATGTGCCCATAATGATCTCCTTTCAGGGTTAAAGATGTTAAGTCTCATTAGTCATTTTCCTGCTATTGCATATATTTTTCAACCAAATTCTTTATGCAACACAACAATTCGACATGCATCCTGGCCTTGACTGATTCAACCTGTTTCTATATGATTGAGACAATATGAATGAAAAGATCGTTCTCGGCAAATGGACCGAGGGGAGGCTTGAACGGCTGATCGCCGAAGGCGCGCGGATCGCGGATACGGGCGAGCGGATAGAATTCCTTTCACGGCAGCTTCTCGGTATACCGTACAGGGAGGCGACGCTTATCGGCGATGCAGAGATGCCGGAGGTCTTTGTTGTCAATCTCCATGAAGTCGATTGTTTCACCTTTCTTGATTACATTGAGGCGATGAGGATCTCCGGTTCATTCACGGGGTTCAGAGATAACCTCCGGAGAATCCGGTACCGGAACGGGACGATCTCCTATCAGACCAGGAACCACTTCTTCACCGATTGGTGTAAATTCAACAAAGACCTCGTCGAAGATGTTACCGAGCAGGTCTCGCCCTTCTGGTCCCGGAAG
>JAQTNJ010000158.1 GCA_028713955.1 Syntrophorhabdaceae bacterium | reverse complement strand
GATTGCGTCATGTTGGTGATGCCGCCCGTGACGTTTCCATCAGCATCATATGTTGCGTTAAAAGCAAGCTTCGACAGGCCTGTCGCATCGGTTTCGCTGCCGGCCTCTTCATAAGTCCCGTTGTTGTCTTCATCAACCATGACAGTGACCCTGTTCGATGCGCCGGTTGAATTGGTGGACAGTAAGAGCCTGTAACCTGTTCCGTCGTTGATAACGGACGCAGCAACGCCGGCGCCGGCATTGTTTATGGCGTCCTTTATGCCCGACAGGGTATTATTTGATGAATCGATGGTAATTTCTATGACCTCGCCGCTCCCCACCTGTATCTTGATCTTCTGCGCGCCGTATGTTGTCAGGTCGGCGACCTCGCTGTTCTCTTCGGAGAAAGTGGTTGAGTAAACATTTTGTGACGTTGCAATATTGGTAATCTTGATGGAATATGTGCCGGCATTGGCAGAAGAAGAGGCGGTGGCGGTAAAATACTGGCTATCTGAAACTGATGCGGACATTTCCAACAACCCGGAGTCCTTTAAGTTTGTGACAGTACTTTTAAGGGTCGAAATAGCGCTGAGCATTGTCCCGTAGGCGCTCAGTTTTGCCTGATAATCAGCCTCTTTCTCCTTGAGTTTTGTAAGCGGCTGTCTTTGCAGTTCCATGAGCTGGCTGACAAGGGTCGTTGTATCAATACTTCCTATGCTGCTTGCTATGCTGCTTGTTGTCATTCCACCCCTCCTGCTGAATTATCAGTAAAAAGTTGCCACGGGCAGCGGTTGCCGCCCGTGGCATTTATTCGATTACCTGCCTCCCAGGAGAGCAAGGATCTGTTGCGGCAATGTATTTGCCTGGGCAAGGACAGATATTCCCGCCTGCTGCATGATCATGGATTTTGTCATGTTGGCTGTCTCTGCAGCGAAGTCGGCATCCATTATCCTTGAACGTGCTGCGGTAATGTTTTCGCGGACGTTATCAAGGTTCCGGATTGTCGATTCGAACCTGTTCAGTTTTGCACCGAGTGTTGCTTTTTCAGAGTTAAGAGTGTCAAGACCCTGTTTTGCTATCAGGATTGCCAGGTTGGCATTTCCCGCGCTCGATACGCTGAGCGAGTTAGCGGACTGCTGGGTCAATGTGACAGTCGATGAAGAGGAGCCGACGCCGAATGTGGCGCCTGTTGCCGTGCCGTCAAGGGTGACGGCGGTATCGGAGTATGCGCCGTTGAAGATGATCTTGCCGTTTTGCCCCGCGGCTACCGACATTGTGGAGCTTGCGAGGACATTCGACAAGACTGTGCCGTTCGTTACGCCGGTATATTTTGAGACGCTTATCCCGGCGCCTGTTGTGTTTGTCAGAACGATCACCTGGTTGGCGCCACCGGTCTGACTGGTGGTAAAGTCCGCCGTGGACATAACATAAGCCGATACGCCGGTTGATGCTGTCTTGGCATTGATCGCCGATAACAGGTTGGTTACAGCCGTATCGGCTGATGCGGCTTCGCCTGTTGCCGCGGCAACAAAACTGCCGATCTGTACACCATTGATGGTCAGGTACCCTGCATCCACATACTGGGCTGCTGCACCGGATGTCAGCGTTGCCGTCATTCCGGCGCTTCCGCCTACCAGGGAGTTTCCAACGGAGAAGGCGGTAACGCCATGGTCGCCTGTATACTGGTTGATCCTGTTCACAAGATTCAGGCTGTTGTTCTTGACGTCGGCTATAGCAATGGCGCCGCCGATATCCTTGCCGTTGATTGTAGCGTCGGCAGCAAGCCCTGTGCCGAGGAAGCTTAATCCTGCTGCCCTGCTGATGTCTGAGCCGCCTATGGAATCTGAATATGTTGTTGATATACCCATCGATGTTGGGGCCACGTTCGAGGTCGAGACGTTGATCGTCTCTTTTATCTCGGTTCCGACCTGCACGTCGATACTCTTGGCCTGGTTGAGGAATGCGTCTCCGTTGTATCTCGTCTGCGATACGATCCTGTTCAACTCGTCCACCAGCTGGGTAACCTCAGTGTTCATTGAGCTTCTGTCTGTAGAGGAGTTATAACTTGACGACTGTTCAGCCAGCTCGTAAATCCTCTGGAGGGATGAGATCATCTCGTCCATTGCGCCTTCAGCGGTCTGCGCGAAGGACACGCCGTCGTTTGCGTTTCTCATGGCCACTGTCAAGCCATTGATCTGGCGCTGCATCCTTGTTGCGATAGCAAGACCTGCGGCATCGTCTTTCGCCGAGTTGATCCTCAATGTGGAAGAAAGTCTCTGCATTGCAGTAGCAAGCGGACTTTCCGTCTTTCTTAAATTTCTCTGTGCGTTTAACGCGTATAAGTTAGTGTTGATTGTTAGAGCCATACTCTATCCTCCTTGAATTTTACTGTTTGGGCGTCCTGCCCTTTGAGCGATATGTTGAGGGAAAAATTTGTGGACATAGAATGATTTTTCACCTCCTTCTTCCATATATGAATGTTTTCTCTCATGGTTCTCGCTTGTGTAGATTATCGGAGGGATATGGAAAAACTTAAATCCTTAAAAGGTGAAAACACCCGTAATTCGTGAATCGTAATTCGTAATTGGATGAACCCTGTGAAAGGTAAAAGGTGATGGGTAATAGGTGATAGGCCATAGGATATAGCGCTTTGTCATTGCGAGCGGAGCGCGGCAATCTCATTAATAGTTCATACCCTATGAGGTCGCTACGTCGCTTCGCTCCTCGCACCTTGTGCTTTTCCACTTACGTCTCACAAATTACGAATTATGGTTGTTCTCGCCCACGCCTTAAAGGTGTTCCGCTATGCGCTATGCCTTAGTCCCCTTGGCCTATTATACCTTGAGCAACTCTCCGGCAAACTTTATATAATCGTCGTCTTTTGGCAGCTTGCCGCACCATTTTGCGAAAAATGTGATCCTTTGTCTCCATTCTTCATTACCGTTTTTTGAGGTTGTCGTGGACGGGACGTTCCCAACGGACGGGTCCGTGCCTCCCTGCGTATGACCGAAGGTCTCTTTAAAGACGATCCCGAGACATTCGGGGAGATAGGCGACATCGTATCCTCTTTCCCTTGCTTCAAGGCATATATCGGCCTCGATAAACCGGTCGGCTATCCTTTCATCGAAGCCGGTTGTTGCCTCATAGAGCGACCGGTGCATGGCTATCAGACCACCGCCGACGGCATCATATGCGCCTTCATCGGCCCTGTCCCTGATCATCCTCGGGACATGGTTGAAATCAAACCGTATACCGAGGCAATAGGGCTCCATATCAGGGTCTTTCAGAGGGATGCCGGCTGCGCCCTTTTGCATGGCCTCCAGGATACCCTGGTCTTTGAAATAGACTATCCCGGATTTCATGAATATGAGATATTCGCCGGTTGAAGTCCGGGCACCTTTGTTATAAAGGTACGCGAGACCTTGTTTTTCTGATTCGACAACCCGGATATCGCCTGAGATACCGGACAGGACTTCCATGACGGAGCTGTCGCCGGTAGCAACAATGACCTCCCAGTCGGCGAATCCCACGTTCTGGGATAGTGAGGTCAGCGTGGCGAGGAGCGCCCCCTGATCATGGTCGGCAGCGACAACGTAGCTTATCCGGTTCTCCCGGAAGGCGCGCGTTTCCTTTCCGGACCCTGTTGCCGCGACATTCCTGCCACCTCCCTTGCCCGCGTGCCTGATGCCCATGATGTGGTCCATGATCTCCACGGTGCCGGGTACGGACCTCTGGTTGTTCATATAGAAGAAGTGGTGGAGGAAGCTGTCCACGTTTTTCCGGATCTCTTCGGGCACCCCTTCCTTTATTGTCCTGTAGAGTGGTTCAAATGATTCCGCAAGGGACTGCGATATTCCAAGCTCCGCGTAATAATCCGGCAGCCTGTCGGTCCCGGGGAAGGAAAAGAGCGGTCTGCCAAACGAGAGTGCCTCTGTCGCCAGCGTAGTTTTTCCAAGGGTTACGCAGTAATCTGCTACCGGGAGGAGGTAATAGGGGTCATAATTCTGGAACACCAGGCAGGATGGAAATTTTTCCTTGAATACCGCTTCAACGTTTTTCTTATACGCATCATAGCTGACCTTGGGGTGCCACTTGAAGATTATTGTTACATCGTCATTGATGCCGCTGAGAAGTTGTTCCCAGATGGATGGATCGTTAATAATACCCCATTGGATACTCACAAGGAAGAGGACAACCTTTTTATCCGGCGGAATATTCAGGTTTGCCTTCGTTTCTTTGATCTTCTGAGGCTGGAAATATGTGTTTTTAATCGTCGACAGGTGCGTATTGCCGACGAGAACCATCTTCTCTGCGGCAGCCTTTGCCCTCGTAAGCCGGTTTTTTGTATCATCACCCCACAAAAGAAGGGCGGTGCTGTATTCCGAGTGGCCGCTGAAGCTCAACCTGTCCTCGTAGTAATCACCCTCCTGAAAGGTAACGTAAGGGATCCCGTATTTAGCTGACAGATGGCCTATCAGCTTGCCCCACCTGTTGCGCTCATGAAGGGCAAAGAACAGATCAGGTTTTTCAGTCTTGATAAACTCTTCAAGACAGAAGTACTCCTCAAATCCGGACGTGAGCAGGTTGGCCTGCAGTATAAGGGGCCAGTGCCTGAGTCCGTCCCACGTGAAATTTTTGTCTTTCCATATTTCAAAGAAGCTGTTTATTGTTGTTTCGACCTTTTCCCTCGTCTCGCTGTTGACATAATTTTGCAAAATCCTGCATTCTTTACCTTTCTGTATTAAGTCCAGTTCGTAAGGGAAGTCGGACATTGTTGTAAAATATATGACCCTGGCGCCCAGCTTTTCCGCGTATTCCGTTACAGGCCACAAAAAACGGGTATGATGGGGGAGGGCGACAAAACAGGCGATCTTCTTTCCTTTCAGACTCATGATAATACCCTGTTTATGATGTCGGCAACAGCCAACTGTCGTTTCTTTTTCATATGTTGTTCGAGTATGGCTTCCCTGAGGGCGTCTTTCGAATTAGTGAAGATAGTGTCATTGAGGTGGGGATGACTTTTCTTGAGAGGATTGTATATGATCCCCCCCTTTTGATACTTAATGGCAAAGCCGAGAGAAACGAGATAGGTCGTGGCGATAACGACATCGCTGATCATCACGACATTGACCAGATTACCGGTATTCAGGGAGTAATACTTTTTTATCTCCCGGTCCATTACAGGCCTGGTAAGGGCATTAAAAACATCCTTCTCATGGAGGTTCCTCACCGCGTAATTTGTAAAAGTGAAGAAGACGTCCGTTTTTATGCCTGATTGAGAAATGACCTCAAATATTTCATAGAGCTGCTGCCTGTTCCTGGGATGGTTGACAACAACAATGCCCAGGCTGTCCTTATCGACATGTATTGTCTCATCAAAGACAAGGTTTTTATACGTATCCTCAACGGTAGAGATGCAATAATTGTCTTTCATCGCATCCACTATGAATACCTTCTGCTCGTCAATGCCTTTTGCAATGAGATATCTTTTTTCGTAATCCTCTTTAACGATAAAGTAGTCGAGCATCTTGAGGAAGATGGGCGGCATATCAAAGACCGGAAATATCTGGATGCCGACGATCGGTATCTTGTTTTCCTTTGCGAAAAAGATCGTATGGGTATAGAAGACATCGGTAAGCACCGATGGAGTTTCATCGGTGGAAGGGATCGGAAAAAGCATAAGATCATAAGACCCGCTCATCGCAGGGAAGATGTCTGAAGAAACGTTCCAGAGAAAATCATCAAAACCTACCTGCTTCCAGAACTTAAAATCAGTTCCCGGCACCACCAGGTCGTGGTTAAGCCTGATGAATGTCTTTGCGAAACTGTCCCTCTGTATCATTGTCCAGAAGCGGAACTCGTTTTTCATCAGTATATGTTTGATGGTCTTGATCGTGCTTGTCTTTTCACGTACTGTTTCATGGATATCACTGCTGTGTGTATAAACATCTATATGAATGGAATCGCCCGCAAGTCCCTTCAACAGTTCGATGAGCCTCTTCCCCGTGATACCCAGCTCCCTTTCCCCTATAGGGAAGATGATCTTCCGATATTTTTTCAGGTGCGGCTTATCTTTCATCCCTGCAATCCGTTGTGATCTATTGCCGTTATTGTTGCCAGGGCCTTGTTTATAGCAGGACTCTGTGTTTTTTCAGCTAATTGCCGGACGATCGTGCAGAATTCCTGAGGGGTGCTGGAGTGTGTGTATGACAGGGGGATTAACTTATCGCACACCTCTCCGAGCGCTGCCTCGCCGGAGAATTCATATTCATAGCGATCTTCGTCCCGGGCAGTGAGAGAGACAAGATATCTGATCAGGGAGGCAAACATCTCATCATAACGTTTTGCATTCCCCAGGCAAAGGGACCATAAAAACAACAGATCGGCGTGATCTTTTTTTACATGAAGTCCCTCATCAAGATACTGCAGCGCTTCCTTCATATTATCCTTTTCCAGGTTGATCTTGCTGAGGAGAAAGAGTGTCTTCAGGTACACGATATTATCGTTTGTTTTCTCATTGTCGGGAACCGATTCCAGGGTTTTCTCCAGGGATTCCTTTGCCCTGTCTTCCAGTCCTACCCTGAGGTAGGTTATCGCAGTGTCGTAATTCGCCTGATAGCTCACCATGGCTCTCCTGCCTTTATTGGATTTTGTGTATGTGTCATATCAATCCTTATCAACGTTCAGCTCCTTGCAAAAAGGACGTTTGAAAGGTTTTTGCTGATAAGCTGCCCTGTCTGCCGGATCACAAAACCGGCATCAGCCATAAATTGATATACATGTGAACATTCTTCGGGGTTTGCATTATTCACTTCGATCATCACCGATTGCAGCCTGTTGTCATGAAATGTCCTTTTCCCGCCTTCGAGGACGCTTTCTTCGCTTCCGTCGACGTCGATCTTGATATGGTTGGGAAAGGGTATGCCGTAATTCTCCACTGCGTCATCGAGACGAATGCCGAGTACCGTTGTAAAGACCGATGACCCTGCATCGGATAGATTGTTGGAAGAGCCGAATCTGGTATCGGCAAAATGCATATCCAGCAGCATGTTGGTGTTCGTTAAGGCTACATTCAGGGGAATTATTCTCTTATTGAACTTGTTTATACTGATGTTTTCGCAGAGTTTATAAAAATTGAAATATGCCGGCTCGAATGATACCACTACCCCGTTATCTTCCGCCATAAGGGATGCAGCGATGAGAGAATAGGACCCTACATTCGCGCCGACGTCATAGAAGACCCCGTTATGCGCCGCGTCCCTGATCCAGTCTAC
>JAQTNJ010000157.1 GCA_028713955.1 Syntrophorhabdaceae bacterium | reverse complement strand
GTACGAGAATGTTTTTGTTACAGGGATCGACAGGGCGACATGAACGATCATGAAGAGAGGAGAAAATCTTTGAAATCGAGGTTCTTGAGGGACTTGACGCGTGTCAGGCGCTCGCCGAGGAGACGGCTTCCTATCTCTTCGAATGTCTCCGGTGCATCGGTTACGAAATACTCGCAGCCGCCCCTGACCTTATCGTTCAGGAGTCGTTTTTTTTCCAGGGTATTTTTGACCTCTTTCGCGGTCTCCCGGCCCGTATGAACGATCGTTACTCCTTTGCCCATAACCTTTTTGATCACCTTCTCCAATGCCGGGTAATGTGTGCATCCCATGACGAGGACGTCGATATCCGATCGCTTCAGGTCTTTGAGGTATTTTTCTGCCATGAGATACGCGACGTCATCGTTCTCGAGGCCCTCTTCCACAATGGGGACGAAGAGCGGACAGGGGCGCGAGATGACGGTAGCGCCGGAGCTGATCTTTTTAATCGATCTTTCATATGCCATGCTCCTTATCGTGCCTTTTGTGCCGATAACACCTATCCTCCTGTTTTTTGTATGGCCCACTGCCTCTTTTGCGCCGGGATCGATGACGCCGATAACAGGGACGGGCAGTTTTTTCTGGAGAATATTCAGGGCGAATGCCGATGAGGTGTTGCAGGCAATGACAAGGAGCTTTATCCCCTTGGTAAGGAGGAACAGCGCGCTTTCAAGGGCATACCTCGTGACGGTCTGCGGTGATTTGTTTCCGTAGGGCAGGCGTGCCGTGTCGCCAAAATAGACGATATGCTCATGGGGGAGAAGCGCCTTCACCTCTTTGAGCACCGTGAGCCCGCCGACGCCGGAATCGAACATGCCAATCGAAAATTTCCGCATGGGAAAAGATTATGGTAAGGTGGCTGAAAAGTCAAGGGATATGAGGAAGCTGAAAGCTGTCAGCCCTCAGCGATCAGCAAAACAGCGTTCCGGCGAATTAAGGGCCAGAAGAGTGTCCGGTTTGATAGGGGCAACTCCAAACCTCACCTTGCCCATTTGCAGAATTCTACTCGCTTATTACACGGAAAAAACGGAAGAAGATGTGTTGACGTTATGACGTCATGATGTTATAGTTACATAGCGACTTGAGGAGGTGGCAATATGGCCGCTCAAACAAAACGAGCTACGATATATTTGGAGCCTGACCTGCATAAGGCGTTGCGCCTGAAGGCGGTTGAAACATCCCGGTCCGTATCGGAGCTTGTCAACAGTGCTGTCAGGGGGGCCCTCGCGGAGGACGTCGAAGATATAGCGGCCCTTGAAGAAAGGGTTAGAGAGCCTTTGATCAGCTATGACGAAATGGTCAAAAGGCTGAAAAAAGATGGCCGTATATAGAATCTATTTCCGAAAATCCGTTGAGAAGGATTTTTCTGCGATACCAAAAACCGATCTCAGGAAGATCCTTCAGCGGATCAGGGCGCTCGCCGAAGATCCGCGACCGTCAGGCTGTGAAAAGTTGACCGGCCAGGAAAGGTATCGTATCCGTCAGGGACGATATCGAATTGTGTACTCAATCCAGGACAAAGAGCTTACGGTCTGGATAGTGCGGGTCGGTCATCGCAAAGACATCTATCGCTGAAGAGAATAGCGATACACCTGTGATGGAAGACCTGTTCAATGTTCTATGTTCAGCGTTCAACGTTAAGACCAGACAGACCAAATAGAACGGTTTCCTGGCTGATTGCTAACCGCTGATCTGTAATACCGAGTTGCATTCAAAAATAGCACCCGCTTGCGGGTGTACCGGTAATAGCAGGCAACGAAGTTATATGAATGAAGGCAATTCGGTGTAAGCTGTTTACGGAATATAGAGTCCTATGACCTTGCGGACCTCATCCATCGTCTGTTTCGCGATGACGCTGCATTCACCGGCGCCTTTTTTGAGGGCATCGATGACGTAGCCGGTATCTTTTTTCAGGGCAAAAGCCTTTTCCCTAATGGGCGTCAGCTCCTTCCTGATGTTTTCGAAGAGCATCTTCTTGCAGTCTATGCAGCCGATGGCAGCGGACCTGCAGCCCTTATCGATCTCGAGAAGCATGGTGTTTTCCGAGAACGCCCTGTGGATCGTGAAGATGTTGCAGACCTCCGGGTTGCCCGTATCGGAGCGTCTCACCCGGTTCACGTCGGTCACCGCTGTTCTCAGTTTTTCCCAGATGTCCTTTTCCTCTTCCAGTATCCCGATATAGTTATTGAGTGTCTTTGACATCTTCGCCTGGCCGTCAACGCCGAGGATCTTCGGCGCCCTGGATAGTATCACCTGCGGCTCAGGGAAAAGCTCGCCATACCTGCCGTTGAACTTTCGCGCCACCTCCCTCGACAGTTCAACATGCTGAACCTGGTCTTCACCGACAGGCACGAAACCTGCCTTATATATAAGGATGTCCGCGGCCTGAAGGACGGGGTAGCCCATGAGGCCCATGTTGATATTGCCCCTGTGCTGTTTCGATTTGTCCTTGAACTGGGTCATCCTCTCGAGATCCCCGATGGGTGTTACGCAATTGAATATCCAGGCGAGCTCTGTATGCTCAGGGACGTGAGACTGGACAAAGATCCTGCACTTTTCGGGCGATAGACCGCAGGCGATAAGAATGAGCGCTGTTTCGACGGAGCGCTGTTTCAGCTCGTCGATGGGGTATTCCACGGTAATCGCATGGTAATCGACAACAGAGAATATACAGTCATATTCCTCCATCAAATGGACCCAATGCCTGATCGCGCCGACATAATTACCCAGATGTATGTCCCCTGTGGGCTGTATCCCGCTGAATATCCTTCCTTTCATGAATCCTCCGAAACCATGGCTTTTAACAGCAAGTTCTCATTCAAGGGCCTTCAAGAGCAGCATCCCGTAACGGGCTAAAAGCTTAATAATAATAGCTGAATGCTTGCGTTCCGTCTAATCTACAATAAAAAAAAGCCTAAATCAATCGTTGTTTAATTTTGTATACAAAAATCTTGACAATTATTTATAGTGATACTATAGTTGAAATCAGTCAAATTGTATACAGTATCCAAAGGAGGGCACATGGAAGACCATGAAATTTTTAAAAACATTACGGTTCTGTCCCTTGAACAGGCAACGGTTTTACCATACCTCTCATACAGGCTTTCCCTCGACGGCGCGAAGGTCATACGCATGGAGCACCCTGTATACGGTGACCCCAACAGGAGGGTCGGCGAGAACAGGCTCAATGAAGACAGGATGTACACCTATTTTCTCGCCATTAACTGCAACAAGCAGGCAATTACGCTTGACCTCGGCGCGCCCGAAGGCCACGAGATATTCAAAAAATTACTCGTCGAATTAAACGTCGACATCTTCGCTACAAACCAGCTCCCGAAAAACTATAAGAAACTTGGAGTTGACTACGAGACAGTAAAATCGATAAAAAAGGATATCATATGGGTGGGATTGACAGGGTTCGGTCCTGACAGCAACGAGGCCGCCTATGACCCGATCCTGCAGGCGAGAAGCGGTTTGATGGAGCTTACCGGCGACAAGAACGGCCCGCCCTATGTTCTCGGTGTGCCGCTGCCCGACATGGGTACCAGCGAACACGCCTACGGGCTGATCATGAAGGCACTGTTCAAGCGGGCCATGACCGGGGAAGGAACACGGATAGACCTCTCGATGTTCCAGAGCACCATCTCATGGATGACCGTCCCCATCACCCAGACAAAGTCCTTTAACAAAACGATCACGAGGCGGGGGAATACCCACGAGTTCTTTGCCCCTGTGAGCGTTTACGGGACAAAAGACGGCTATGTCTACATTGCCGTCGGAAATGACATCCAGTGGGAGAAGATGCTGCAGATAGAAGGTTTCTCGGCCCTCGCAAAACCTGAATATGGCAGGAATGAAGGAAGGATCAAGGATGTGGATAATCTGAACAAAGCGATTGAAGAGGCAACGCAGAAATATACAACCGACGGGCTGATCGCCTTATTCACCAGCGCCACGATCCCCATCTCCAAGGTCAATGCCATCGGGGATGTGCTTGAAGATCCTTATGTGAAGAATGAAATACTCACATCCGCTGATCCGAAAACAGGAACGACAATCTATCTTGCGCCCCCTCCGTTCACAAACAACTATATCAAGTCTATGGGGAGAAAACTTCCTTTTCCTCCACGCTTTGGAGAGCAAAACGAGGAGATTTACGGAAAAACACTTGGCTATTCGAAGGATAAGCTGGAAGAACTGAAGACAAAAGGCATTATCTGAAACTATTCAGGGGGAAACATGGACGTCTCGTACGACCAGGTCAGTATCAGGAAAGGGAGATTTTTGAGGGAACAGGTATACAAAACCCTCAAGACCTCTATCCTGAACCAGACGTTACCGCAGAATAAGAGGCTTGTTGAGGAAAAACTTGCCGAAGAACTGGGGACGAGCAGAACGCCGGTCCGGGAGGCGATCCAAAAACTTGAAAAAGAGGGTCTCATCCATAAGCTGTCCAAGGGTGGTTACGCGGTAAGCGCCATCACGGACGAGGACGTCGAAGAGGTCTTCGGTATTCGTGGTATCCTCGAGGGCTATGCCGCATATCTTGCTACGATGAGGGTTACCGACGAGGATATCAGATCCCTGGAAGAGATCGTGGACAGGGAAGAGCAGTGCCTGCAAAGAGGAGACATCGAAGAGTGTATCAGACTGAATACCGAATTCCACGACAGGCTATACAGGACTGCCCGGAGCGCCAAACTTTACGGCATCATCAATGACCTGAGAGATTATATCTATCGTTACAGGATCATTATCCTGCGATATGAGGGCATGGCAGAGGTCTCCATAAAGGACCACCGTGAGATGATTCTCCTTATGAAATCAAAGCGCGCTACCAGGGTAGAGCGGCTTGTACGAAAACATATTACCCGTGGGAAGACCATCGTTAAAAAGAAGATTAAACAGGAAGTCCTGAAACATGGAGTTGGTAAAAAAGGTTCTTCAAGGGGATGAGGGAAGCGCTGCCCGTCTTATCTCGATGATTGAGGAAGGGCTTGATGAGGGGTATGAGGCGGTTTCGCTGATCTTTCCGTATACCGGCAAGGCACATGTAATTGGAGTAACAGGCGGGCCGGGGGCAGGAAAGAGCACGTTGATCAACAGGCTTGCGGCGAGTTATGGCCGCCAGAGGGAGAAGGTCGGGGTTATTGCTGTAGATCCAACAAGTGCAAAGGGGGATGGCGCCTTTCTCGGTGACCGGGTGAGGATGAGAGATGCTGAAAGGGTGGAGGGTACCTTCATCCGGTCCATGGCCCACCGGGGTTTTCCGGGAGGTATCGCAAAGGCAACATTGGGAGCGGTATATGTCCTTGAAGGTCTCGGCAAAGGGGTTATCCTCGTTGAGAGCGTCGGTGCCGGACAGACAGAGATGCAGGTATCGACGGTCTGTGATTCTGTTATCACGGTTCTTACGCCTGATTACGGGGATGAGATCCAATTGATGAAGGCAGGGCTCATTGAGATAGGGGACATTGTGGTGATGAATAAGATGGACAGGGCCGGGGCAGCAGAGGCCGCAGAGGATATCGCGCTGCACCTTGCGGGCCGCAAAGATAACAACTGGCAGATACCGGTCTTAACAATACAGGCGAATAAAGGCGAGGGCATTGAGAGGCTTATGGCGACCCTTGATCTGCATCGCAGACATGTGCGGGACGACGCTCAGGGGAAGTCTGCAACGAAGGAAAAATTGAAAAGATTGGTACTTACCCTCTCCAAAGAAGAGGCATGGAGCGCACTCCTCTCTGAGGTGCAGGACAACGAGGGGTTTGCGGGGGTCATGGAGAGGCTTCAGAACAAGGAGATCGATCCTTATAAGGCTGTCCGGATGGTTTTAAAATTGGCACTGCCAAAAAAATACAGAAAAACAGCCAGGCGCAGCAGGCGGGCATAAACGCAGGCAGGGGCATGGATTTCAATCTCACAAAAGAACAGATCTTTTTTAAAGAACATGTTCACCGTACACTGCGTGAGGTCGTATTGCCTCATGCTGCTCTTATCGACAGGGAGGACAGATTTCCAAGGGAGCTTTTCGGAAAGCTGGGGAAACTCGGTTATTTTGGCATCAGGTACCCCCTGGAGATAGGCGGAATGGGCGGGGACTGCACCTCCTTTACGATACTTGCCGAAGAGCTTGCGAAGGTGTCCATATCTTGTGCGGCAATAGTGACGATGCAGTGTCTCATGGGAACTGATTTTATCCATAGGTTCGGCAACAAGGAACAGAAGGAGAGGCTCCTGATCCCTGCCATAGCAGGCCGAAAGATAGGTACCATCGCATTCACCGAGCCGGACTGCGGCTCTGACCTCGGCGCAATGAGGACAAGGGCTTACAGGGAAGGGGACGGTTATGTCCTGAAAGGGAGAAAGCTCTGGATTACAAGCGGGTCAGTAGCAGATTTTGTTACCGTTGCTGCCACGGTGGATCCGTCGAAAAGACTTAAAGGCATTGCCTTTTTTCTTGTTGAAAAAGACACGCCGGGTTTTTCCGTGGGGCAGACGATAGACAAGATGTCCGCGCGGGGCTCGGCAGCCACAGAGCTTATCTTTGACGAATGCCATATACCAAAGGAAAACCTTTTCGGTGAGGAAGGAAAAGGCGTGCAGTACCTCGAGGCGATCTTAAGCGAGATCAGGATAATGATCGCAGGGCTTGGACTGGGCCTTGCGGAAAGCGCTTATGAGGCGGGGATCAGGTATGCAAAAGAGCGCGAGGCCTTCGGTAAACCGATCGGCAATTTCCAACTCATACAGGAAAAGATAGCTGAAATGGAGATGCGGATAAAAAGCTCCTGGCTTCTCACCTACTACGCGGCATGGCTGAAGGATAATGGGCTGGCAGCGAAGAAGGAGGCAGCCACGGCAAAGCTTTATTCCACGGAGACCGCAAGCTATGTCGTTGATGAGGTGACACGGATCTACGGTGCATATGGGATCGCAGAGGAGTATCCGGCAGAAAGGTACTTCAGGGACGCCCGGTTCCTTCTCTCCGGCGGAGGCACATCGGAGATATTAAAAACGACCATTGCAAAGGAATGTCTTAAATAATAAAACCGTAATTTTCAGGAGGAACTTCATGGGAAC
This sequence comes from Syntrophorhabdaceae bacterium, assembly GCA_028713955.1. Taxonomy (NCBI): domain Bacteria; kingdom Pseudomonadati; phylum Thermodesulfobacteriota; class Syntrophorhabdia; order Syntrophorhabdales; family Syntrophorhabdaceae; species Syntrophorhabdaceae bacterium. Next base: position 156 of record JAQTNJ010000157.1, on the reverse strand, counting down.
ACCTAAGAGGATAAAGGTTTTAATAGCAAAACCAGGGCTTGATGGGCATGACAGGGGCGCCAGGGTTGTGGCGCTGGCGCTTAAGGATGCCGGGATGGACGTGATCTATTCAGGGCTGCACAGGACAGTTGACCAGAGCGTCAATACCGATATTCA
>JAQTNJ010000156.1 GCA_028713955.1 Syntrophorhabdaceae bacterium | reverse complement strand
AAATGCCAGAAGCCCGCTGATATTAAAAAGTGAGATAGCATACATGCAAGCTATCATAAGTAGTTTCCTGTGAGGTTGTCAAATGAAATGTGCCTCCATTGATGTCGGAACGAACACGATCTTGCTCTTGATCGTTGATACAGGGGAAACTATCCGGGAGATTGCCGACATCTCCACTACGGTCAGGCTGGGAGAGGGTTTGAAGGAGACAGGCTATATATCGAAAGGCGCCATGGACAGGGGATTGAAAGTCCTTCGGGGGTATGCCGATATGATGACAGCCCACGGAGTGGAATATGTATCATGTGTCGGTACAAGCGCATTAAGGGAAGCCGAAAACGGCAATGAATTTTCAGACCTCATCGAGAATCGTCTCGGAATTCCGGTCCGTATCATAAGCGAGCGCGATGAGGCGTACTATACGTATCTTTCGGTAAAAAATGACAGGATCATTGACAGGGAACGGTTTATGATCGTTGACATCGGCGGGGGCAGTACGGAGATCATTGCAGGAAGCCGGGAAGCCTTTCAGGATTTTATGTCACTGCCTGCAGGCTCCGTGAAGTTGACGGAGATGTTCATCAGGAATGATCCGCCCGTCGGGAGCGAAATGAAGGCTATGACGGCATATATAAGGCAGCTTCTCGACAGGCGGTTCATTGGTTGTTCAGATGTTTTTGTCGGGACCGGTGGAACGGTTACGACGCTTGCGAGCATTATCAGTGAATGTGAATATTTTGATAAAGACAGGGTCCATGGTTTTTGCATACGGTACGAGGCAATATGCAGCGCCGTCGATACGCTGCAAAAGATGAACGTCGCAGAGAGGAGAGCGGTAAAGGGCATGGAGAAGGGAAGGGAGGACATCATTGTGCAGGGGACCGTTCTTCTGCGGGAGATGATGTCCTTCTATCGTGTCGACGAATGCGTCGTCAGCGCAAAGGGGGTGCGATACGGCGTCCTTTATGAGCATATGATTGGAGCAGTCGATAGTATATAGTATATTGTATATAGTGAACTGCAAAAGAGATCATTGGAATTTTTTCGCTGAAGGATTTTTATACTTTCGATATACGATATACGAAATACGATATACGGATTTTCTATATCAATAACGGCTGTTTGACTTCAGAGTTGTATTGCAGTAGATATTCTCCCCGTCGGAGCATACCCTGATGAGTCCGTTCACGTCGGTCCGCAACAGGGGGATCGACAATCTTTTGTACCGTTCCAGGGCCTCCTCTCCGCGCAGCCCTTTGATGCCGCTCCCCACGCTCAACAGCGCCAGATTCGGCTTGACGGCGTGGAGAAAGTAGTCGCTGCTGGAATATTTGCTGCCGTGGTGCGGCACCTTAAGAACGTCGGTTTTTGAAATGAGGCCTGACAGCATCAGTTTGTGTTCCACCTCTGATTCGATGTCGCCGGTGAGAAGAAAACTTGTTTTTCCGTAAAGGATCCCCAGGACGAGGGACGCGTTATTGGGATTTTCAATGGTAGTTGCGCGGTCGGGGTTGAGGACATCGACATGAATACCGTTAAATGTGAAATGATCGCCCGCCTCCCATCGCTCGACAGGTATGCCCTTTGTCCTTGCAACGTTCATGATGTCGAGGAACCTTTCTTCATTAATAAAATACTTGCCGGTGACGAAGTACCGTACGTTAAAATTCTTTATGATATAGAAGAGACCGCCGACATGGTCCCCGTGCGGGTGGGTGTTGATGACGTAGTCAATGGTCCTGATCTTTCTGGCAAGGAGGATAGGCGTAAGGATCGATCTGCCTGTATCATATTCGCCTTTGTAGGAGCCGCCCCCGTCCACGAGTATCCTCACGCCTTCCGGCGCCTCAATGAGGATGCTTTCCCCCAGTCCGACATCAATAACATTGAAACAGAGATGCCTGTTCCGGAACCGCTGGTCATATACGAACATGGAGTATATTGCCGTGAGCGGCAGGAGAAGACCGATCAGCATAATCTTTACGTATCTTCTTTTGATAAACAGGAGAGAAAGGATGAGTGTGAAATAAAGGACTGTTTCAAAAAGGTTGGGGCGGACTATCGGATAGATGTAGCCGAAATCGAGGTGCTGCAGGATCCATATATTGAAACTGAGTATCTCGCCCGAAAGCCGTAAAAGGTATTCGCCGAATGGCAGCAGGATGCCGGCAAGGCTGAGCGGCAATGCCAGCACGCACATCAGGGGGACCGAGATCAGGTTATGGATAAACGAAAGCGGGTTGATCCCGTAAAAATGGTAGATCACGACAGGGAGTGTCCCGAGCATCGCAGAGATGGTAATCAGTATTGAGGAGAGAAACCATTTTATCATCCTGTTTTCCAATGTGATCTTTGGGTAGAGTTTTGCGGTGAAGAGTATAATGAAGAGCACACTCGCAAAGGTGAGTTGGAACGTGGGCATGAAGATGGAATGCGGGTAGATAAGCAGTATGATGAGGGCGCTGAGGGCTATGGTGTTAAGAATGCTCCTGCCGCGTTCAAAGTAAAGGGACAGCATATAGACCGTTATCATAATTACAGCCCGTATTGTCGGTATGCTCGAACCTGCTGTGACCATGAATATGAATGCGAAGGGGATGGAGAGCAGAGCGGCGAATCTCGTGTCATCGCCTCTGTATCTAAGAACAGGTGATATTCTGAAGAATATCCTCGCGAGAAAAAAGAAAAAGGCCGTAACGATACCTATATGTGCGCCGGATATCGCAAGTATATGAGATGTGCCGGTTCTGAGAAACAGGGTTTTTGTATCTTCGTCAGCACCGGTTGTGTCTCCGATGGTCAGCGCCTTGATGATACCCGTATACTTTGAACGTGAATTGTCTATCTTCTCTCTGAGCCTGTTTCTCCAGGCTTCGATATAATTATTTCCTTTTGTCACGGAAGCAGTGATTCCCCGTATTTCGTAAGATGTGCCCTCGAGCCTTTTTAACCATTTCCACGATGTGACGTGAGGATTGTTGTATGTAAGGGTGAGCTCTTTCAGGCGTCCCCAAACCCTCACCCTGTCGTTGATGCCGATATTTTCCGTTGTCCTGTAGACTGCCATTATCCGCGCCGGCGCGGTGGGTTGTAAGATCCTGACGATCTTGATACCGGGCGATGCCTCAACGACTAATCCTTCATATATCGCCTGATCGTCGCCGATATCGACGGGTTGATGATACATGCTGACCATCCCGATCCTCAACGCGCCGATAAGCATAAAAGAGATAACGATAAACAGAAGGGCTGCGTGGTATTTTTTCTTTAACAGGATGCCGGCCAAGAATATAAAGACCGGCAAAAGGATAACGATCGGTTTTAGGGAAAAGGCATAGAGAGCTTCTATATAAATGCCGAGGATAAACGCTATGACAGAGACTATGAACAAGCTTCCAGCAGGCCCTGCAGGTATGCGTGGACATTGATGCCGAGGTCGGGGATGTAGTAGCCGCCTTCAAGGATTGTAAGGAAACGCGGATTTGATGATGCGAGCATGTGGGCTGCTTTCCTGTAATCGTCGGTGAAAAGGAGCCCGCCCCAATCCCGGATATAGGTGTCAAACCCTGCTGAGCAGCAGAGTATATCGAAGGATGATGCGTTCTTTAAAGCTGCATCGACGTCGTTGAAAAAATCTTCTCTTGAAGCAGAGTCGATGTTGACGAATGTAATGTTACTGTCCCCGCGTACGATGTCATATGTCCCGTTGCCGTAGTGGAGGTCTATGTCGACGATGAGGGCGTTTCTGATGAGTCCCCTTGCAATGAGCCTTTTGACTGCTATCGCGATGTTATTGAAGAAACAGAAGCCGCCGTTGAAATCGTGTCCCGCATGATGCCCCGGAGGCCTGATGAGGGCAAATGATGGCCCTTGCAGCGCAAGCTCGGCTGCCTTTACGGCTCCTCCGGCGGATTTACAGGCTGTGTGATAGACGATGGGATCCTTTTGCACCAAGCTGATAAGCTGTTCGCTATGACAGAGCATGAGGTCGGATACATCGCACAATTCAGGTTCTATGAAATCGGCGATATTTTTGATATGAGAATATATCCTGTCCACCCGGTCGGGACATTCACAATCCACAGTGGGATAGTTAGTAAGAAAATCCCTGCTGTAAACGGTTGGAATTTTATCCATGTGTTTTTTAAAACATAAAGTATACCGCAAGTCAATGGATATAATGCAGCGGAGAGCTAAGAGCAGTATATAGTATATCGTATATAGTGAACTGCAAGAGAACCCTCTGAGATTTTTTACGATATACGATATACGAACTACGATATACGGCCTTGCAGGCCGCGGGTTCCTGAACTTCATTGAGTAGCCGCGTAAAATATTGTATAGTTAGGGACTGTCATGAAACAGATCGTTATCGGCACAGCGGGACATATAGACCACGGGAAGACGAGGCTCGTAAAGGCCATCACCGGTATTGACTGCGACCGTCTCAAAGAGGAAAAAGAGCGGGGCATCACAACCGAGCTCGGTTTTGCCCATTACAGGTTTGGAGAAGATCTCCTTGTGGGTATCGTTGATGTGCCCGGTCACGAAAAATTTGTGAGGCACATGGTCGCCGGGGCATGGGGTATTGATATGGTCCTGCTTGTTGTCGCTGCGGATGAAGGCGTCATGCCCCAGACGAGGGAGCATCTGGATATCTGCGAGCTTCTTGGATTAAAAAGGGGTATTGTCGCAATTACGAAAACAGACCTCGTCGATGATGATATGGTAGAGCTTGTCAGGGAGGATATTAATGACTTCCTTGCCGGGAGGTCTCTCGAGGGATCGCCGATTATACCCGTTTCATCCGTCACAGGCGAAAACGTTCCGCTCTTAAGAGACCTGATTGAAAATGCTGCCAGGGAGATTGACGAGAGATCGAAGGAAGGGATATTCCGGTTGCCCGTTGACAGGGTTTTTACCCTGAAAGGGTTCGGCACGATCGTTACAGGGACATGCATCTCCGGTCTCTTAAAGGTGGGTGATGAGATCGAGATATATCCGCTTGGGAAACTGGCACGGGTACGAAATATCCAGGCGTATCATGAGGATGTCGGTGAAGCAATCGCAGGCCAGAGGGTCGCTTTGAATATCCAGGGCATAGAAAAACATGATATTGAAAGGGGTGTAATAATAGGGAAACCCGGTACGCTGTGCCTTTCGCAGAGGATTGATGCCACATTGAAATATCTTCCATTGCCCCTCAAACCGATAAAAAACAACAGCATCCTGAGATTCCATGTAGCAACAACGCAGGAGGAGGCGCGGCTTGTGCTTCTTGACATCGATGTTATAGAGCCGGGTGAGGAATGCTATGTACAATTCGTATTTTCGCACCCCATCGTCATGTTGCCCGGAGATGGTTATATCCTGAGAGGCTCTTATACGATACAGACTATCGGGGGTGGGAAGGTCCTCGATATTCTGCCCGGTAGACACAAAAGACAGGCAGAAGGTCTGAGCGGCATTTATGCCCTTCTTACGCACGGAAGTGATACCGATAAGGCCGAATACCATCTCTTAAAGGCAGGGTATGGTGGTTTAAAAAAGGAGCTGCTCTCCATACTGCTTGGCAAAGAAGAAAAGAAGACAGATTACATCATACAAACTCTGCATGAAAGAGAAAAGGTGCGGACCATAGGCAAGATCATTGTCCATTCTGAGAAATTTACAGAATATAAAAAGGCCTTGCTCGGGCTGATCAGTGATTATTATGCAAAAAACCCTCTGAAGGTCGGCATATCGAGGGAAGAGCTGAGGATGAGGCTCCCGCAGGTAGAGCCCCAGGTGTTTCTGGCAGCCCTCGAAGAGTGTATACAGGAAGGGGTTGTTGTAACGGAAAAAGATAAGGTCATTGCAAAAGGTATGAGAACCACCCGGGACGAAGGGATTGAACACTTTAAAGAGATAGCGTTGAAGAGATTATATCAATACGGCTATACCCCGCCGGGACTTAAAGAATTTTCCGCAGAGGTTAAAAAAGATGAACGGCACCTCAAAGATATCCTTGAAGGCCTTGTTTTCGATGGTAAGGTGATCAAGATAAAAGGGGATATGTATTTTCACCGCGACGTTATTGAAGATCTGAAAAGGATGGTTATTGCCTACCTGACACAAAAGAAAGAGATGACGCCCTCCGATTTCAAATCCAGCCTTGATCTTTCCAGGAAATATATGATCCCTCTCCTTGAATATCTTGATGAGATAAAACTGACGATCAGGGTAGGGGATAAGAGAATACTGCGCTCATAGCTCATAGAAAATCCGTATATCGTATTTCGTATATCGTATATAGAGAGAAAAGCAGCTCATAGCTGATAGCTCATGGCAAATCCTAAATTCGAATTTCGAAATCCTAAACAATCAAAATTCAAATATCTAATGTTCAAAACAGGTATACTACAAATGCGTTTTTAATTTTGAACATTTGAATTTGTTTAGGATTTCGATATTAGGGTTTCGTGCTTACTGAATACCGCCTGCTCTTTTTAGTTTTTGCTGACGGCTGTGTGCTGTTGGCTGACGGCTATTCACTATCGACTATCGACTGCCCTTGATGATACTACCACGACAGTGCTGGAGATCCAGCCTTCCCGATTTCCATAGAGGAGTATTTTATACCACTTTGTTCCGGTTCCGTCGGTTCTCTCTTCGATGATGTCGAGTGATTCTCCACGGAAGATCATGCCGATCCGCTGGGACTGAAGGTAGGGTGCATTCCTTACATTTGCCGCATCCTTATTGACGATGGCGTATCTCTCAGGTTTCACCTCTTTTGTTTCTGTCTTAGGTTCTGTGATCTCTTTTTTTGTCGTTTCGGCCTGCTGTGGTGATGAATCGGGTTTGTCTGTTGAACCTTCTGGTTTTGGGAGGTTTTCCGGTGATTGAGACCTGTTTTCCGGACTCTGGGAGTTGGCTTCCCGTTTGAGAATAACCACTGTTTCAAGTGGTTTCGAAGGTGTAAGGAGATGGTAACCAAGACCACCGAAGAACAGAGAAAAGATCACGATGAGTGTGATCAAAAAAGGTCTTGAGAAGGCTACGCTCCGGTCCTCTACGTCCTGATCATCGCGGAAATCGTGGGCAACGTATTCAACATGTTTTTTGTCGGTTTCCACCTTTTTTGCAGATTGTACGGAGGCCCTCGCAGTAGATTCTCTGTCGTTGTCTTTTTTCTCGGTATCGAGATAGGGAAGGGTGTCACCTCTTCCGGTCATGGCGTTGATCGCTTTCGATACCTCTTTGAAGGTTATCTTACGGGTGCGGTCTGTATACCCG
>JAQTNJ010000155.1 GCA_028713955.1 Syntrophorhabdaceae bacterium | reverse complement strand
GCATGGGACGCGCCCTTCGGAAGCGGAAGACCCGGCTGGCATATCGAATGTTCTGCTATGAGCACAAAATACCTCGGCAATCCTTTTGACATCCACGGCGGCGGCAAGGATCTTATATTCCCCCACCATGAAAACGAACGGGCCCAGACAGAGGCAGCAACGGGTACGATGTTCGTTAAATACTGGATGCATAACGGTTTCGTCAACATCGAAAGAGAAAAGATGTCCAAGTCCATCGGGAACACCCTGCTGATACGGGATTTCCTCGGTGAATACCATCCGGAGGTATTGCGGCTCTTCTTTCTGTCGACCCATTACAGAAGCCCTATTGATTACAATGAAAAATCGATCGAAGATACGAACAGCGCCCTTCACCGGCTTTACTACACCGTTGAGAGGGCCCTTGAGAAGACAAAGATGAACGATGTAAGCCCCCTGCCATATTCTGACGCCGATGTCCTTGAAAAGGAATTCTATGAAGCAATGGATGATGATTGCAACACGGCGCTCGCCCTTGCCAATGTCTTTGAGCTCTCCAGGATGGTCAACAAAATGGTTGACGAGGAGGATGAGAGCAGTATCCCTCATATTGCATATGTAAATAATCTTTTTCTGTCCCTGGCAAACCAGCTTGGCCTGTTGAACAATGACCTGGATACGTTTGAATCACAGGAAAAGATGCGGCATCTGACCCGTGAGGGCCTCCAATTATCTTCACTGGAAAAAACGATCGAAGAAAGAACAGAGGCAAGGAAGAACAAAGACTATCAGAAGGCGGATGAGATTCGGAAGATGCTCCTGGAGAAGGGAATTATCCTGCTCGATTCACAAAAAGGCACAGAATGGAGAGTAAAAAACATATCTGTAGTGAAAGGAGAAAAATAGATGATAGAGGTGAGATTACATGGAAGAGGAGGTCAGGGGGCGGTAACCTCTGCGGAACTGCTGGCCCAGGCAGCAATAGGAACAGGACAGTACGCGCAGGCATTCCCGAGTTTCGGACCTGAACGGAGAGGGGCGCCGGTGCAAGCATTCCTGAGGGTTTCGGACAATCCGATAAGGCTCCGGTCGAAGATATACAAACCGGATAACGTGATCATCCTTGACCCCACGTTGCTGGGGGCTGTAAATCCGGCAGAAGGTCTTAAGCAAAATGGATTTATCGTCATAAATTCGAATAAATCGGCAGAAGAGGTGAAAAAATTGTTCCCCGGCTGCAATATTGCCATCGTCGACGCATCCCATATTGCAAAGGAAGAACTTGGTGTGCCGATTACGAACACGACCATGCTCGGAGCGCTCATCAAAGCGACGAACATGGTGGCGCTGGATGCTCTGGAAGGGCCCGTCCGTGCACGTTTTGGCGTCATTGCCCAGAAGAACATCAACGCCTATATGCGGGCGTATAAAGAGACAAAGATCATAAAGGCAAAGCAAAGCAAATAAAGGCATACCCCATATACGCCTGCACGCAGAACCTTTATGAAACTTTCCGCCAATATCGTTGATGTCCTCAACGGCACCATCTTTCCGGGGACAATAGAAATAAAGGACGGGATTATCGCAAGCATCGTGAGGGATGACGGACGATATGATACATGTATCATGCCCGGCTTCATCGATGCGCACATGCACATTGAAAGCTCAATGCTTGTCCCCGCCGGGTTTGCCCGGCTGGCGGTGCGGCATGGTACCGTTGCCACGGTCTCAGATCCCCATGAGATCGCGAATGTGCTTGGTATTGAAGGCGTTTCCTATATGGTCGGGAATGGAAGGTCTGTTCCTTTCAAATTCTTTTTCGGGGCATCATCCTGCGTGCCTGCAACGCAGTTTGAAACAGCGGGCGCAGCGCTTGATCCAGATGCCGTGGAGACCTTGCTGCAAAAAAGTGAGATCAGGTATTTAAGCGAGATGATGAACTTCCCCGGCGTCATCAACGATGATCCGGATGTAATGGCAAAGATAGCGCTCGCAAAACAATACAAAAAGCCGATTGACGGCCATGCCCCGGGCTTGAGGGGAAAAGAGCTGGAGAAGTATATAAGCGCCGGAATATCGACCGATCACGAGTCCTTCACGTACGATGAAGGGAAAGAAAAGCTCTCCCTCGGCATGAACATTCTGGTCCGGGAAGGCACCGCGGCGAAAAATTTTGATGCCCTGAGCCCGCTTATCCCACAATACCCTTCACAGTGTATGTTCTGCAGCGATGACCTGCATCCTGACGACCTCGTCAGGGGGCATATCAATCTGCTTGTCAAAAGGGCCCTTGATATGGGTATCGATACGATGACGGTCCTGCGCTGCGCCTGCCTGAACCCTGTCCTGCATTACGGGCTCGACGTGGGCCTCCTCAGAACAGGCGATGATGCGGATTTTATTGAGGTAGACAACCTCCGGGACATGAACATACTGAAGACGTACATCAAAGGAAGGCTTGTTTCTGAAAAAGGGGAATCGCTGATACCGCACGGGACCTCTCCCCATGTCAACAATTTCAGCGCCGGGAAGAAAAGGGCCGATGAATTTACCGTGCTCAGCTCAGAGGGAAGGATCAATGTTATCGGGGCGATCAACGACCAGGTCATCACCGGCAGGATTCAGGCTCGGTTGCAGCCTTACAACGGGGTCATTACATCGGATATCGAACAGGACATACTCAAGCTGACCGTTGTGAACCGCTACAGGGACGCATTACCCGCTGTTGCCTTTGTCAGGAATTTCGGGTTGAAAAAGGGCGCGATCGCTGCATCCGTTGCCCATGATTCCCATAACATCATTGCTGTCGGGGTTACAGACGAAGATATATGCAACGCCGTGAACGCCGTCATCAGGAATAAGGGCGGCCTGTCAGTTGCGTACGACAACATCGCAGAGACGCTTCCGCTGCCCGTGGCGGGACTTATGACCGATGAGGATGGTTTTATGGTCGCGGAACAATATTCAAGGCTCAGTGGCCTTGCAAAACAACTCGGGTCATCTCTCCGCGCACCTTTCATGACCCTTTCATTTATGGCCCTGCTTGTTATACCGAGCCTCAAACTGAGCGACAGGGGGCTCTTCGACGGCGAGGCGTTTGCGTTCACGGACCTTAAGGCAGTGAAAAGTGAAAGACCCTCGTAATTCGTGAATCGTAATTCGTAATTAGATGAACCTTATAGAATGTGAGAAGTGGAAGGTGATGGGTGATAGGCCGTGCACTTTGTCATTGCGAGCGAAGCGTGGCAATCTCATTCAATTGATCATATTCTATGGGATCGCTGCGTCACTTCGCTTCTCGCACCTTGTGTTTTTCCACTTACGTCTCACGAATTACGAATTACGGTTGTCCTCGCCTCACGACTTACGGGTTTGCCGCTGACGGCTGCGTGCTGACAGCTATCTACTATCGATTGTTTTTATACTATCTACTATCTACTAACGACTATCGACTGTTTTTATTGTTTCAATGAATTTGTCGACGAGGTGGGGGTCGAACTGGGTTCCGGAAAATTTGCGCAATTCCGCAATCGCCTCCTGCTGTGACATCGCGCCCCTGTGAGGACGCGGACTCGTCATGGCGTCGTAGGCGCTTGCCAGCGCTATTATCCTGCTCTCCAGCGGGATCTTCTCGCCCTTTAAGCCAAGGGGATAGCCGTTTCCGTTCCACCACTCATGGTGCTTGAGAATGAGATCGGCAATATGGTTGAGCTCCGGCGCAGCCTGGGCGATGCGATGGCCTATATCAGTATGTTTCTGCACCTCAAGGAGTTCATCTGCGGTGAAACGATCCGGCTTGAAAAGGATATGCTCATGGATACCGGCGTTGCCTATATCGTGAAATTGTGCCAGGAGATGAAGGTCTTTAATACGCTCTTCCGGCAGATCGACAGCACCAGCCAGGGCAATGACCATTCTTTGAAAGCGTTCACACGCATCCTTGGTTATCAACCCCTTTGTCTCAACGGTGTTTATGAGATTCCGGATGATCGCATTCCGTGCACTCTGGCTGCTGTATAGTTTTTCTTTGTACATGTTGTTATCGGCTTCCCTGTAAAGTTCGGAGACGTTTTTTGTGTAGCCGCTCCGTACCGCGTATCCCGTTGAGATACTTAAAGGCAACTTTGGATTTGTTGTGTTATATGACGCAATAGCATTTTTGATCCTCGTGCAGATATTCTCTACCTTTGACTGGGGACTGTTGGGAAGGAGTATGGCGAATTCGTCGCCGCCTACCCTTGCAACAACGTCACTTTCACGGAAGGATTCCTTAATGACCCTTGATGCGGTCCGGATGAGCTCATCGCCCTGGTCATGCCCCAGCGTGTCGTTGACAAGCTTCAGCCCGTCGATATCACAGATAATGAGGCCAACGAGATCAAAGCGGCCGGTATCGATGCGGTGCATCTCCTCTTCAAAGTATGCGCGGTTGTAAAGGCCGGTGAGGACATCATGGAGACTGAGATATTTTAATTTTTCCTCTGTCTTTTTCAACTCCGTTATTTCCTTGGAGATTACCGTTACGTGTTTTGTCTGTTGTGTGAGAACGTCCTTTACAGGGCTCAGCGTCCTCAGGAAATAACGCTCTTCCTTGTTATTTTTATGTTCATACCGGTGAGAATTTCCTGTCTCAAAAACCCTCTCAACAACATTCCGGAACTCCCTGGCGTCCTCAAAGGTATGGAAATCCCCATATCTTTTCCCGATGACGGCGTCCTCGGGCAGGCCAAGCCCTGTCAGGACCTTTTCGTTGGCAAAAAGGTATCTGCAATCCGCATCGACCATATAGATGGCGTCATCGGTTGACTCCACGATTGAGCGGTATTTTACCTCGCTTGCACCAGTTTGATCTGTCGTGCCGGCGGTTTTGCCATTATCTGTAAATATCTTTCCTGGATTGAGGATGCCCTTGGGGTCAAATGCGCCTTTTATTCTTTTCATCAGCGCTATCTCCGCATCGCTCATCTGCAGGCCGAGATAGTCTTTAACGGTAATGCCGACGCCGTGCTCACCCGTCAAGCTGCCGCCCATCTCGACGGTCTTTTTATAGACCGTCTCCAGAATACTGTATGCCTCATCCAATTCGGCGAAGTTCCTCCGGCGGTGCATTATTGTTACATGGAGGTTCCCATCCCCTGCGTGTCCGAAGGTGGCGATCCTGATCGCCGGACTGTGCTCGATCTCCCCGATAGCTTTTACAAGAAAGGGCAGCTTGTAACGGGGTACCACCACATCTGCCTCGAGATGGTCTTTTTTCAGGGCCTTCAGCGCAGGGAGCGCCTCCCGCCGTATTATCCAGAAACGCTCGGCCTCCTCCTCGTTTCCCGCGAGCCGTGCCTCTATGACACCATCAAAGCTGTTGCACAATGAGAGGATCTCCTGCGCCTCGTCACTCACAGCGCCGTCGTGGTGACCATCCACTTCGATGAGAACCAGCGCGTCGGCTTCACGTTTCAGCGGTGTATTGATGTAATCGGCAATGGCATTGATCGTCATGTTGTCAACAAGCTCCATGGCGCAGGGTATGATGCCGGCCCTGAAGACCTGTACCACCAGATCCGCGGCGTGTACGAGGTTATTGAGATATAAGATTATGGTTTTTCTTACCTTTGGCCTCGGAAGGAGTTTGAAGGTGATCTTCGTAATGATCGCGAGGGTCCCCTCGGAACCGACAAGAAGGGCTGTCATATCATAGCCCGTAACGTTTTTAACGGTCTTGCGGCCAACCTGTATGACCTCGCCATCGGGAAGGACTGCCTCCAGGCCGAGGACATAATCCCGCGTTACGCCGTATTTTACAGCCCGTGTATAACCGGCGTTTTCAGCCACGTTTCCGCCCAGGGTGCTCTCAACAGTACTTGAAGGATCAGGTGGAAAAAAGAGGTTGTACTTCCGTAATTCCTGCTGGAAATCGCTGGAGATCACCCCTGGCTCTACCACCGCGAGCATATTCTTCTCGTCGATCTCGATGATCCTTTTGAACCGGAGCAGGGAAAGCACCGCCCCGCCCTTTAATGGTATCCCGCCTCCGGAGAGCCCCGTCCTGCCGCCCTGTGGTGTGACAGGGACGTCGAACTCACAGGCACGCTGCATGATCTTCGAGACCTCTTCGGTCGTTTCAGGCATAAGGACGACCTGGGGCATGGACTGTCTTTCCGTTGCATCATAGGAAAAATGCGAAAGTCCTTCCTTGTCGAGGATGATCTGATCGTCTTTTAAGAATGTCCGGAGGGCGTTGACAAATGTGTCACAATCCATCGCACAATTATACCACGCCGTTCTTGACTTTCAATGCTTTAATTGCCCGTGAAAGCATAAGGCTTCCTCTGCGCCCTCTGCGTCTCGAAGGAGCGCAGCGACTGGGCGTGAGAAAAAAGTCTTTTAATGCCTTGTCTCTCGCAGAGCCGCTGAGACCGCAGAGAAAGACAAGAAATATATCAGTGAGCAGTATCATGAGACTGCCTGATCCTGCTCACACTTCATGCATCTTCGATGCAGAAGTAAACTTAAACCGCAACGAACGAAGAGAGTGGGCGCGAGACAGGGCTTTCACGAATTTACGCGACAAGCAGCGCGTTTTTACGCCGAACGCCGAACGCATTGCGCCGAACGATTTTCTTTACATTTCGATATACGATATACGAATGACGATATACGATCTTGTTATTATGGCATTAATTTTGAACGTATGAGCCTGATGATTGTCTGTATCTCCTCTTCGGAGGCCGTGGAGACATTGATCTGATCCCCCTGGATGTATGGCTGGAGCGCGGCGACGATGTCCTGCGTCAGCCCCCCGTACTGGCCCATGAAGGAGCGGAGACGTGAAGAGAGGCTGAAGGCGAGTTTGCCTTTCGGGGAAAGGGCAAGATATTCATCGATGACCTTCAGCATCTTGTCCCTGTCCGCAGGTAAGCTCCCGCTCACATCCAGAAGGTTTGACGCGCTGTCGCTTACGATTGTCGTATCGGTCTTGATATTTTCAACGAGTGTCCTTATCTCCTGCACGACCTGCTCTTCTGTTGCCTCTTCGAATTCACCCTTCGCTGCAGCCTCTGCGAGACCTGTTCTCGGAAAGATCTCGAGGCTTCTGAGACGGATATAATCAGCCCTTGCCTCGGTAAGCACCCTCGCCGTATCCAGGGCGTGTTCTTGTGACCATCTCGCGCCGCCCAGTCCAGGCATTACATATACAGAAGCCGATATGCCCGCATCCTTTGTTTTCTGACATGTAATGATATGTTCTTCGCCGGTGACCCCCTTCTTCATGAACTCGAGCACCCTATCGTTCCCGCTTTCGATGCCGAAGTGAATACGGTCCAACCCTGCCGCCCTGAAGGCTTTCATTTCGTCCAGCCCTTTTTTAACTGCTGATCGCGTCCTGCCATAGACGGTGAAACGATTGA
>JAQTNJ010000154.1 GCA_028713955.1 Syntrophorhabdaceae bacterium | reverse complement strand
GGCATGGGTCCCGTGACGATCGCCGTCGATAGCTATGGCCCTGTTTCCGATAATGCGCAGTCCATCTATGAGCTCTCCAGGATTGAGAGTGTTCCCAATGTTAAGGCGGAGATCAAGGGGCAGTTCGGTTTTGAGCCTAATTTTGACACCGCTAAGGATTACCTCGAAGAGGCGGACGGCGCAGGCAATACCTTCAAGGCAACGGCAAAACCTGTGCTCATAGGTACGGCAGTCGTCGGTGCCACGACAATGGTATTCGGCATCATCATTCTCCTGGAGAACATGTATGGAAACGTCATCGCACAGTTAAGCCTTGTGAATCCCAAGATAATCCTGGGGCTTCTCATGGGTGGAGCTGTAATATACTGGTTTAGCGGCGCCGCTACACAGGCAGTTGCTACCGGCGCATACAGGGCAGTCGTCTTCATCAAGAACCACATCAACCTTGATAAGGAAGAGGCGTCTATTGAGGACAGCAAGGAAGTCGTGAAGATCTGTACACAGTATGCCCAGAAGGGTATGATCAATATCTTCATCGCCATCTTCTTCTTCGCCCTGGCATTTTCTTTCTTCAACCCCTACTTCTTCATCGGCTACCTCATTGCAATCGCGTTCTTCGGGCTTTACCAGGCAATCTTCATGGCGAATGCCGGCGGCGCATGGGACAATGCGAAGAAGATCGTCGAGGTTGACCTGAAAGAGAAGGGTACCGAGCTTCACGCAGCAACGGTCATTGGCGACACGGTCGGCGACCCCTTCAAGGATACATCGTCGGTCTCCATGAACCCTGTCATCAAGTTCACCACCCTCTTCGGACTTCTCGCAACGGAGATCGCCGTGACCATGCAGTCTCAGGTATTAAAAACCACGCTCGGCGTTGTTTTCATGATAATTGCCCTCGTCTTCGTGTACCGTTCCTTCTACGGAATGAGGGTCGGTGAAGAAAAGCTTGATTAGTAAATAAAGAGAATAGCAAAAAGGCGCCTCCAACGAGGCGCCTTTTTTTATCCCTGCTACAACAGATTATTTTTAAAGTGACGTTATTATGATTTGAAAACGTCTAACGCTGAATCCTCCCGGCTTAAGGGGCTTTTTAGCCACTGAGCGCTGCCGGGCTTGCACTTCTTGTGGCGCCAGGTATTGTTGCCGATATAAACACCTTCGTTGTCCTTGATCCTCTTACAGCATACATAGCAGTAGTCTTTTCTGAGTTCTTCGAAGAGCGGTTCCTGGAAATACCTCGTTTGCCTTGTGCCTGCCACATTTTCCCCTGCAAGGAAGGATAGCGGATAGCCTTGCTTATTGCAAGAAATATTTAATAGTGAAAAGTGAGAAAACCCGTAATTCGTGAATCGTAATTCGTAATTGGATGAACCTTATAGAGCGTGAAACGTGGAAGGTGATGGGTGATAGGTGATAGGTCATAGGTGATAGGCTGCAGGGCGCGGCGTCTTGTCATTGCGAGCCATTTTTCTCTTTGTCATTGCGAGCCATTTTTCTCTTTGTCATTGCGAGCCATTTTTCTCTTTGTCATTGCGAGCCCGTAGGGCGCGGCAATCTCATTCAATAGATTATACCCTATGAGATCGCCACGTCGCTTCACTCCTCGCGATGACGATACAATAAAACTCGCTCCTTGTCCCTCGTTTCTTGTTGCTTGTTTTATACAACCAGTAACCAGTATCAAGCATCCAGTATCAGGTATTTGGTTTTGCTATATACGATATACGAACTACGATATACGATCTTCTATGAGCTGTATTATTGACTTTATTTTTCCCTGTGTAGGATAATAGAAAATGGTTGCCGGATCGATCCCCCGGGTACTCGAAGAGATCGCCATGCTCCTTGAGATAAAAGGTGAGAACCCTTTTAAGACAAGGGCGTATTATAATGCTGCCAGGGCCCTCTCCGGCATTGAAAATCTCGAAGAGATGATACGGGAAAAACGCTTAAAGGAGATCAGGGGTGTAGGGGATGCCATCGCTTCAAAGATCGAAGAATATATCAATACCGGCGCGATCGCCTATTATGAAGACCTGAAGAAGGAAGTGCCGGAAACGCTCCTTGAGATGCTCCAGGTACCGAACCTGGGGCCGAAAAAGATCAAAACCCTTTTCGATAATCTCGGCGTGACAAATGTCGGCGAACTTGAGTATGCCTGCAAAGAGAACAGACTCATTAACCTCCCCGGGTTCGGGAAAAAGACCCAGGAAAAGATCCTCAGGGGTATCGAATTCATCAAGCGGCACAAGGGCGAATTTCTTTTCGGGGACGTCTATCATGAAGCGGAACGCATCAAAGAAAGATTGCAGGGGATCATTGCAGGTGGTTTTGTCGAGGTCTGCGGCAGCATCAGGCGCAGAAAAGAGATCGTCAAAGACATTGATATCCTTGTCGGAAGCAAGGAGAAGGAGAAGGTCTCATCTGCCTTTGTCCGGTTGCCGGAAGTAGCGGAGGTGCTTCTGGCGGGCGATACAAAGACATCCTGTCGCCTCCGGTCGGGTATAGAGACCGATCTCCGGGTTGTCAGTGAAGAGGCGTTCCCCTATGCGCTCATGTATTTTACCGGGAGCAAAGAGCATAATGTGCTGCTCCGTGGGATCGCGAAAGGGCGGGGCTGGAAACTAAACGAGTACGGGCTCTTTGAAGGAGAGAGGCTTATCAGGTGCAAAACCGAAGAGGAGATATACAAGGCCCTTGGCCTCACATACATCCCGCCTGAATTACGGGAAGACCTGGGCGAGATCGATGCCGCTGAACAGGGGACACTTCCGGAACTTGTTGTGCCGGGCGATATCATGGGTACCTTCCATGTCCATACAGAGTTCAGCGACGGCGTTGACAGCGTCGCGAAGATGGCCGGCGCGGCTCGGCATATGGGACTTTCATACATCGGTATTGCCGACCATAGTAAAAGCGCATACTACGCGGGCGGACTTTCCGTGGAAGACCTGAAACGGCAATGGGATATTATCGATCAATATAATCATGAACACCATGATTTTCATATCTTTAAAGGGATTGAGAGCGACATCCTGCCTGACGGCAGCCTCGATTATCCCGAAGAGATCCTGGAACAGTTTGATTTTGTCATTGCCTCAGTTCATTCGAATTTTACCATGAAGCGGGATGACCAGATGAGACGGATCATAACGGCAATGAAAAACCCTTACACGGCGATGCTTGGCCACCCTACCGGGAGACTGCTTCTTTCCAGGGAAGGGTATGAAGTGGACATGAAGGCAATCATAGATGCCGCTTTCGAGCATCATGTCATCATCGAATTGAATGCCAGCCCCTACAGGCTTGATATCGACTGGCGCCATCTCAAATATACGAAAGAGAAAGGGGTCATGATCTCCATCAATCCTGATGCCCATGCGACAGGCGGTCTCACTGAAATAGCCTATGGCGTCGGCATCGCACGCAAGGGCTGGCAGGAGAAGAAAGACGTCCTCAACACACACACCGTAAAAGAAGTGTTAGCAATATTCAAAAAGAGAAGATGAAGCCAATATATGTACAGGGTCGATGCCGAGTTATGGATTAACGTAAAGATCGGCCGCGAGCGTACGAGGCCGGACCCTACTTATTTTTACTTGCCTCCCACTCCCTGACATACTCTTTCCCGAGTGCTGCAAGGTATTCGCCTATTAGCGGATAGGTCTCATCGGGAAGGTTTGCCAGGGATATTCGGATCGACCAGTCAGGCGCATCGAAGCCGCCGCCGTTCAAGAGGACCGTCGAGAACCTTTCCGCCAGACGGAACAGGATGTCCACGGGCTCATAGTTTGTTGTCAGGTAATCAGCAAACTCCTCACCGTACATACGTCTTGCCCATACAAGCAGATCAAGCGTAGCGTAGTAGCCCGTGCGATACGGGTTGGGCTGCAGGGTAAAGCCAATGCCTTTTATAAGGTCTTCAAGCCTGCGCTGAATGATCTGCTGCGTCGCCTTCTTATAGTTATTTTCTTTGTCGACCAGGGCAAACAGCGAGAACAGGGCCATCTGTGCCTGCTGCGGGAGCGACAGGCCGGCAGTGTGATTGAGCGCTACCTGGCGACTGTCGGCAACCATCCGGTCGATAAACTTCATCTTCTCGGGGGTAAGCGAGAGAGATTTGTAGCGATTGTTAAGGATGTTCCGGTCTGCCTCAGGCAGTTTTGCGATCATCGGATCAAAGATATTATCCTCATGGACCGCTACTACACCCAGGCGCCAGCCGGTGCATCCGAAGTATTTTGAAAATGAATAGACGCCAATCGTATTGCGGGGCAGCTTCGCCATTAAAGAGACAAAACCATTTACAAACGTTCCGTACACATCGTCGGTAATGATGATAAGATTGGGATTCCTGGTCTTCACAATTTCCACAAGTCGGTTCATCGAGTTTGGCCGCAAGGTCACCGAGGGGGGATTGCTTGGATTTACGAGAAAGAAGGCCTTAATGGAAGGATCGGCAAGCCTGGTAATCTGCCAGTCAGGATACTGCCAGGTGTGATTTCCCTGTGCATCAACCTCATCGGCAAAGATCTCAACGACCCTGAATTCATATCTGTCCAGTTCGGGGATTTCAATATAGGGAGTGAAGGTGGGCACACCGAGGGCGATCTTGTCACCCTTATGGAGCAGTTTGTTCACCATGAGCGAATCGAATACGTAGCACATGGCGGCAGTACCGCCTTCCACGGCAAAAAGATCATACCGACCTTCGGGCGGCTGACCTGCGCACATCTCCTGAACAAGGTATTCGTGGACAACACGCTCAATGCACTTCAGCATCCGGTCAGGGGTCGGGTACTGGTCGCCGATCACGCTATCTGTCAGTTCATGGACAAAGGTATCGGCATCGAAGCCAAATTTCCCTACAGCGTAAACAATAGCATCTTTCAACAGGTCAATGCCGGGCGCCGCCGGGTTTTTGGCGGCGAACTCATTGAAGCGTTTGGCGATACCCTTCGCTTGCGGCATCCCTCCAAAGTGGGGCTGGTTCCATACCCGCTTTGATTCCTCAATAGCGAAACCACCGAGAGTAAAGAATGCCTCACGCGGAGTTGTGGCGATCCAGTTAGGATTGCCCCGGCCTGCATTAAGCATTGCCATAGTGCTTTGTTTTGTATGTTCAGCAGCAAGGGAAATGAGATTATCCTTCAGTTCGAAGGGGCTGAGTTGCTGGTATTTCCTTTCTGTTTCACGGTCCATAGGCATACCTCCCTTTTTATTTTTTATTTATGCCAGCATTATAACGATCACCACCCCCCAGATGATGAGAAGCGTATTACCCACAGCGTAGGTCACGGTATAACCAAGGGCCGGTATCCTGCTTTCCGCAACGTCCTGTATAGCACCCAGCGCTGCCGTGGTAGCCCGTGCACCGGCGCATGCGCCCAGGATGATGCCTGCATTCATCTTAAAAACATACTTGCCCATGTAGATTCCCACTACAAACGGCATTGTGGTAACAAAAATGCCGGCGAGGAACAGCATGAGTCCGGCTTCCTTCAGGCCTGCAACAAACCCCGGGCCGGAGCTTATACCCACCACGGCAATAAAGGTGGTAAGACCCACATTATTCATCATCCAGAGGGCAGGAGCAGGGATACGGCCAAAGGTGGGGTGGACCGATCGCAGCCAGCCGAATACGAGCCCCATGATAAGTGCGCCGCCGCTGGTACTCAAGCTTAAAGGGACTTTCCCTATCTTGATGGAGAGGGCGCCGATAAGACCACCGAGGAGAACACCGATGCCGACAAATACCATATCGGTCATATCAGTAGGGCGGTCCGCGTAACCCAGTATCCTGGCTGCCCGTTCAACATCGCGCTTTGCCCCTGCTAAGGTCAACACATCGCCGCGGTCTACCTTGCTGCCCAGAGTAACGGGCATCTCGTGCCCCACACGCATGAGCTTCCTCAGGAATACCCCCCGTCCATTCCCCGCAACATCCGATTCCACGATCTCCTTGAGGGTCCTGCCTGCAATTGCCTTGTTGGTAATTACCACGTCGAGGCTCTCTGCCGGAAAGTCGAGGAGTTCCCTGTCATCCACCTCGGGCCCGATGGCATTTTTATTCTCCAGTTTTACCAGCAACTCCCGGCGGGCGGCAAGCGCCAGAACATCACCTTGCTGAATGATAATGGAGGGGTCAGGCTCCATGATCTTACCCCCCTGACGAATCCGTTCCACGAAGATCCGCAGCGAACCCGGGTCGGCAATGAAATCAGACTCGAACTCCCCGATGGTCTTGTGTATGAACTTAACATTTGTTACCTGATAAGCACGGGCAACGATCTGCTGATACGCGGAGACAACACCTGCCTCAGGCTGACCGGCGCCCATTTTTTCCTCCATCTTTCTGCATTCCGCTGCCAGGTCCACCTTCAGGAGCTTGGGCCCGATGGAGGAGAGGAACCATGCTGAACCGGCGGTACCGAAGATGTAGGTCACCGCGTAAGCTACAGGGACATGGTCGATAAGAGATGCTTTCTGAGCAGCGGGGATGCTGAGTTGGTTGATCGTATCGGTTGCCACCCCGATTACCGCGGAGATCGTGCAGGCACCCGACAAAAGCCCTGCCGCGGAACCTATATCAAAACCAAGTATCTTTGCAGCCAGAAATGTAGAAAACAGGCAGGCAAGACACAGGATGATTGCGAAAACCACCTGGGAGAGACCATCGCTTTTAAGTCCCCGGAAGAACTGCGGCCCTACCCCGTAGCCCAACGCGAAAAGGAACATGAGGAAGAAGACCGATTTCACGTTCGGTGAGATGGTAATACCTATTTGCCCGATCAATATCCCCACAAGGAGGGTACCTGTGACAGCACCGAGCGCGACCTTGCCCAGCTTGAGTTTTCCGACAGAGTAACCCAGACCGAGCGTCAGGAAGATTGCAAGTTCCGGGTATTGCCGAAGGGTATTCACAAACCACTCCATACATACCTCCTTTCACTAATGACCTTACGCGGCACAACGACATCGTTCCTTTCCTATCTGTCCCGAACCGGGTCTGCCGGCCAAAGACTATTCTCGCAGTGCTCGCTGAACGCCGGCGAATTAGCCGTCAATGCCTCAACCTCCAAACGAACCATTTTGACGTGAGTATTGCCAAGCGAGTCAATCGGATGTGCCGCGGTATAGGTTTCGACCACTTCCGCAAGAAAGGGATCACGCAGTTCCATTGGCAGGCGATCTGTATAGGGGAACCACGTTGTTCGTAACCAACCCATAAGACCCTCTGCTCCTTGATGCTGCATGTCTTTTGGCAATAACTCAACACGTACCGGGTGAAAACCATTGTCCGGTAGCCATGCCTTATATTCTTCCGGTCCATAAAAATGGTAGGGTAGCGTAAAGTCTTCATAATACTGTTGCCACCGGGCGCCCCGAATAATCTCCTCAATAGTGTCCAAAACTTCGGTTG
>JAQTNJ010000153.1 GCA_028713955.1 Syntrophorhabdaceae bacterium | reverse complement strand
TCTATATCCCAGGTCAACGGCTTATTGAAAAAATATCGCAGGATGATGTCACAGAATTTTATAATTATGGCACAACCAAGCAAAATACCGCCAAGATAGGCAAGGCTCTCTATAACCCAGTCAAAAACAGCTTTGGATTTCATTATACTCTCCCATTTCCACAGAGTTCTTTACTGTCTTAATCACAAAAAAAGTTCAGTCTGCTTATAGAACTTCTTCCATGCCCTGCTAAAGATTCCGGTTCTATTTCCTTTCTGGGTTGAGGAGCTTGATGTTTACATCTTTGTCTTGTATCATTGCCAGATACTCGTCTTGGCTCATCCGATAGTCGTTGAATGATGGAGGCATTTCCTTTTTCTTGGGTTTTTTCCCATAGAAGAGATCATCCAGAAAATTGATGAGATTATGCGAGGCGCTGGACTTGGAGACAATTTGTCCGACTGTACGGTGAAACGTGGTGTCCTTCTTGCTCCAAGGGCATACAGCAACACAACGAATACAGTCCTGCCAGTTCATTGGGTCTTTTCTCCAATAGCGATAACACGCCACCTCATTTACCTTCCACTTTTCTACTCCTCTTATTTCGATTTTTTCGTCTTTAGCGATGGCTCCTGACGGGCAGTTAGTTGCACATTTCCGGCACGATTTACAAAATGCTCCTACTCCGAGATCGATAGGATGATCGACTTCGAGGGGGAGATTTGTCAGGACTGTTGCAAGCCTCACTCTTGGTCCATATTGCCTCGTCAACAAAATACCAATGCGGCTTAATTCTCCCAGTCCAGCGTAGACAGCAAGAGGCACATGCATGACAACATCATTACCGGCACAGCTTGCGCGTGCGTAATATCCTAACTGAGCGATATAGATAGCAAGTGAGGTAGATAAAACGGCAAGTTCCTGATACTGTTTTCCTACTTCAACATGATCGCACCAGCTTGGTGTCGTCCGGATCATATCATAGTCCTCTGCCTTCGCCAATACTATGGCGTATTTGTAATTAGAGTAATCGACCGGATCGCCATTCCGGTCATTCTCGAATATGAAGGCCTCATGCAACTTTGTAATTCCCACAAGGTCCGCACCCATATAGCGTGCAACCTCCTTGATGTGTGAGCTCATCTTTATCGTGTCCTGCACTTTGGTTTTCCATTTAAGGGGCTTTGGCTCACAAATGCTCCAGAGATGGGCGCGGAGCATAAAAGGGCTGAAGACCATACGATCCAGGGGGTGTGGAGGAGGGCTTGTGACACCGACATTCTTGGTATCTATATCCACTTCCCCCCTTAGCGCCCTTGAGAAGACCTGATCGGTCTGCTTGAACCGCGAAACAGGCGCTTTAACGTGAAAACTGGGATATTCGACAAGATCTTCGATTAGCGGCAAGGGTTCCAGAAAATTATTCATCCTATTCTCCTTCAGTACATTCACCTTTATTGGAACCAGTCAATTCTACTTGGTCGTCAGCTTTTTGAATTGTGGCCCATAGACCGGGTCCTCTGCTATTACCTTCTTCCAGGTAGTCTCGTATGAGAGATCTCTCAACTTCTTTGCGTCTTCAGCGGGCAGTTTCGCTATCTTTATCCCCATTTTTTGTAACGAATCCAACTCTGCAGCCGCTATTTTGCCTGCATTTTCCGTCGCAATTGGCTCCATCTTTTGAACTGCTCTTTTTAGTGCTACCTGTAAGTCTTTTGGGAGTTTATTGAAGGCCGCCAAGTTGATCCCCACAAAGGCCTCAAGTTGGAAAATGCCTGGCTCAATAACGAACTTCGTGACACCTTCTAACCCAAGGCTCTTGATACCATAACCTCCCCACATAAATCCATCCACTACGCCCCGCTCCATCGCGGTGTGGATTTCGGTTCCAGGCATCATTACAGGAACTGCGCCCAACGCTTTTAGGAGAGGCACATAAAGAGGCATAACACGGATTTTCATGCCTTTAAAATCTGCCAATGTTTTAATATTTTTTCGGGTATAGATACGCAAGGGAACAACGCTATGCAGACACCCTAAGTATTCAGCATTAACCTTTTCCCTGAACACCTTGACCCAGAGATCATAACACCCATTCTTTCTTTCCTCCCAGGCCGATAGTTGTGAAATACCTTTAGCATCTGCAACAGGTAACATCGACGTGAAGTAGCTAAAAGGATAATAGAGAAGCATATCTATAGTCCCATTTTTGAGAGCTATCGATTGGTCAAATGAGGGGATTACTTCAGGCCCTCCCACCCAGTTAATCTTTAGTTGCCCATTAGACTCTTTCTTAATCATATCTATAAGCATTGGAATTTCAGTAAGGTGTGCTTCATTCCTCGGTGCAAACGTGATACCCTTAAGTACAAAATTCTGGGCAAAAGATGGGGTACCAAATGCCACGACAAAGATGAGACATAATCCAAACAAAAGACATTTTTTCATAATCACTCCCTCCTTTTCCTGTTAATTGCCTTATCGTTTCATAAAGCAATCTTTTTATCGAATTCCAAATCGTTATTTAGAACCTATCGTTAATGAGAGAGCAAATACCGTGCCATAAGTTTATTTTATGTAATAACGCAATATAACTCGGATTTGGAATGGTCTTGCACCTTCGGCTTTCTTCGAAAAGATGTCAAAAGTGATATGTTGACTATCAGATGTGACATTGGCAAAACAGTCGGTAGTCTATAATCCCTGTGAGAAAGGGTAGCCGTGTAAGAGACCACGATGATGGCTGAAACCTCATTTAAAGGAGAGAAAGGAATAGACCGCATTGATCTTCCGGGAGAAGTAATGAACTGTTATAATCCTCCGGAATACCCCTCGGTTAGGGTAAGGCTGGAGTCAGAGCTGAAAACGTTTTTTGCCAATATCCGGGGGGCTACTATTCAGGTATGATGTCCTGCGTTAACTTCTTCAAGTGCTGCATCTGACGGGCTTTCCTGTTAATCGTTGACAGACTGATACCAAGACGAAACGCTGCCTCTCTATATGTACCCGCATCTTCAATGGCTTGTCTGATAATATTGATCTCATATTGTTCTATCCTCTCACGCAACGTCTTGTCCTTGTCTTGCATGGAACATGAAGGTGCCTCAGGCTTTCTCAGATCATTACCAACTTTTTCCAAGGTTTTAACGGTAACCACACTACTATCTGCCATGAGGAACAAACGCTCTATTACGTTTCTTAGTTCCCTCACGTTTCCCGGCCATCCATAATCACATAGAAACCGAACAAGCTGAGGGTCAAAATACTTCTTTATTCCATACTTGATATTCAAGTCATGGACAAAACGCGCTAATAGCTCAAGCGTATCTTCTTTCCGCTCTCTCAACGGAGGGACATAGATAGGTATTACCGCAATTCTGTAATATAAATCTTCTCTGAAATGGCCTGACCGAACACAGTGAGCCAAATCCTTATTAGTGGCAGCTACTATTCTCACATCTATCTTTCGCGGTGACTTCCCACCGACACGAACAACTTCATGGCTCTCCAAAACGGTGAGGAGTTTGCTTTGAAGTTCTAAAGGCAATTCTCCTATCTCGTCCAGAAAGAGCACACCTTTATCAGCTCTTTCTATGAATCCGCTCTTGCCTGTTTGTCTTGCTCCCGTGAAAGCGCCGGCCTCGTAACCAAAAAACTCCGACTCAAAAAGACTGCCCGGGACGGCTGAGCAATTGACTTTTATGAAGGGACCTGGCCGTTTGCCCGTATCATAGATAAAACGGGCAAGCACGTCCTTCCCAACCCCTGTCTCACCCAGAATCAATATACTACTTTCCGTTCCTGCAACACGCCTCGCAAGTTCGATAACGTCTGTCATGGCCTTGCTTCTCACGATCAAACCTGATTCTGAAGGTTTTCCTATCTTCTGAATGCTTTCCAAACCCCATCGATGCAAGTCAGCAATACTTCTCAGGTTGCAGACAACGCCCGTAATGCTCCCGTTCTGGCCGCGTACGGGGCATGCGCTGCTCAGTACCTCTCTGGTACCGACGGTCGTGAGTCTGATCGTGCATGGTTTCTCTTTCTCTAAAGCTCTCACAATAGCAGAATCAGTGCCGATGCCTCGACTAAGAAGATCCCCCAGCCTGTTTCCGAGCAGCATCTTTGGAGATATATGGGTAACCCGTTCAACTGCAGGATTTATCAACAAAACCTTCCCGGTAGCATCGGCCAATATTAATCCATCAACTGAATGCGTAAGCATGTTCATTGCATCGTCAAAAGATGAAGGAAAATGGGGCAGGCAATACTGTGGCCCCAATTTTTTTCCTATAGAAAATGGCCGGGCTTTCATGGTTTTCCCCCTATAGACTTGCCGTCTTTATAAGAAACCATCCTTTTCTTATACCCTAACCGTTCTAAAATTGTACGGTTTTCTGAGCGTACTATTGTTAACTCTTACCTTTTTTATTTGTAGATTGTCAATACTTTTGACCCCTTTCGCGTAAAAGGGTGACATCCGTAAATCGTAAGTCGTGAGGGGACTACCGCAGAACAAACTGTATATCGTATTTAGTAGATCGTATATCGAGATTGGAAAAAAACCATTCGCGTAATGTGTTTTGTTTTTCTACTATCTACTATTCACTATCGACTATCGACTGTCTTTTACTCTGCTTTCTGCCTCTTTGCTTTTGCGATAAGGCTGACCCTCGAGATCCCAAGTATCTGGGCCGCCTTGGTCTTGTTGCCGCCAGTATAGTTGAGGACCCTTCCGATATGATCATTTTCGATCTCTTCGAGGGTCTTCAGGGGGGCGTCCGTTGGCCCGTAGTCGCCGAACCCCGCGTTTTCGAGAAAATAGCTGGGCAGGGATTTCTTTCTCAATTCATTCGTGGACTCCACGATCACAGCGCTGTTGATGATATTCATCAGCTCACGGACATTACCGGGATAATCGTACCGGGTAAGGGATTTCATCACCCCTTCGGAAATCTTCTCGATCTTCTTGTTGTTCGTCTGGCAGAACCTGCGCAGGAAGTGGTACGAAAGCAGCTGAATATCCCCTTTTCTCTCCCTGAGCGGGGGAAGATAGACGGAGTTGATATTAAGACGGTAAAAAAGATCTTTTCTAAAGTTGCCTTTCTTCATCTCCTCGTGAAGGTTCTTATTCGTAGCGGCGATGATCCGCACATCGACCTTCAGGTTTTTTGTCGACCCGAGACGGAAGAATTCCCCCTCCTGGAGGACGCGCAGCAGCTTCACCTGGATGGGAAGAGCCAGTTCGCCTATCTCATCGAGAAAAAGCGTGCCCCTGTCGGCCTCTTCAAGAAATCCTCTCTTGTTGGATGTCGCGCCCGTAAAGGCACCCTGGCTGTGTCCGAAAAACTCTGACGCGAAGAGTTCGTTTGCAAATGTACCGGCATTGACGGCGACGAAGTGCTGTCCATTCCGCTTGCTGATCCGGTGAATCGCCCGGGCGATGAGTTCTTTTCCTGTGCCGCTCTCACCCCAGATGAGAACACTGTTGTCGGTGAGCGCCATCTTCTCCACTGTCGAGAAGACCTCTCTCATCTTCCCGTCCTGCGTGACGATCTCTTTGAAAGCCTCCTTGAACCTGAGGTTCGCGGCTGCCGTCAATTCGGATTCAACGTTTCTGGATGTTCTCCTCTGCTCCAGGGCCGTGTGCATGAGGTTCAGAAGGCGGTCGTTATCAACGGGTTTTGTCAGGTACTCGAGGGCGCCCAGTTTCATGGCAGCCACGGCAAGGCTGATATCTTCCACACCGGTCAGAACGATGGTCTCTACATCGATGCTTTCCTCATGGATCCTCTTGAGGATGTCGATCCCCGTCACATCGGGCATGTCCATATCGAGGATCAAAAGATCATAGGCGCCGTCCTTGAGCACATCGTAGGCCCTTGTACTGTTCGCCAGCGTGGTCACGTCAAAGGTACCGGCCTGGAGGAGAAAGATGTTCAGGTAATTGAGCACCGCCTGGTCGTCATCTATCACGAGGATCCTGTCCATCAAGCCTCCTCAGGACTTCCGGGGAGATAGATGTAGAACGTTGTCCCGACACCTATCTTGCTTTCCACTTCGATCCTGCCTTCATGTTCCTTGATTATCCCATAGGCTATGGAAAGCCCGAGACCCGTTCCGCCATGATGCCTTTTCGTCGTAAAAAAAGGATCGAAGATCTGTTTCACCGTCTTCTCATCCATGCCCTTTCCGTTGTCGCTTATCTTCAGTACGATCTCCCTGTCGTTCGGCCGGTATGAGGAAACCGTTATGGTTCCCCGCGGCTTATCGATAGCCTGGGACGCATTTATGAGTACATTCACGATAACCTGCTGCAGCTTCTGGGCGTTGCCTGTAATCTCGGGCAGGTCCGGGTCAAACTCGGCCTTTACATCGGCCGTCCTGCGGACCTGGTTGTCCACGAGCCGCATACACGCCTCAGTAATGGCGTTCACGTTTACCCTCTCGTTGAGGAGCCCCTCGTCCTTTTTGGCAAACTTCCGCAACCCATCCACGATCCCCTTGATCCTGTTCGCACCCTGCGCCATGTCGTCCACGAGAACGGGGATCGACTGCCTGAACATCTCGTAGTTGAGCCGGGCAATCTTGAGGTCGGGCCGGGCTTCATAGGCGCGATCGAGGATGGGCATCATATCGTTCAACGCCTCCTGGATAATGGTCAGGTTGCCCCGGATAAATGTGTTGGGGTTGTTGATCTCGTGGGCGATGCCTGAGACGAGCTGTCCGAGAGATGCCAGCTTGTCGGCCTGGAGCAGTTGCCGTTCCATGTTCTTTTCCTTCGTGATCACCCGTGAGAATTCCAGCGCCCCTATGACCTGGCAATGGGAATCAAAGATCGGGTACGCCTGGAGAAGGTAATACTCGCCGTCTATCATTCGTTCAAGAGATACGGGCAGCTTCTCTGTGAAGACCCTGCCGATCAGGCAGTCCTCGCAGGCGGCCTCCTGATTGAAGATCCTCTTGTAACACTTCCCCTTGTTGCCGATGCCCTTCTGGTTCGACATGAGGATATTGAAATCGGGATCGATGACCACAACGGTGTCGGTGATCGCCTTAAAGAGGGTCTGGAGCCTCATCTTGCTCTCCCTCAGCTTTTCGGTGAGGGTGACAAGTTCCTTGTTCTTCTTGATGAGGAGGTCCTTCTGGTTCTCCAGGTCGACCGTTCTCTGGCGGACGTTCTTCTCCAGGTTCTCGTTCTGCTCTATGAGCTTCCGCTCCAGCTCCTTGCGTACCCGTATGTCCTTGTACACCGATTCGACGCATTGTTCGCCGTCGACATCGATGATGATGTACGAGGCTATTACAGGGATAGGTGTGCCGTCACGGTCCAGCAGCGTAAGCTCAATACCCTCCGCGAACCCGTCCTGTCCCAGCTTTTCGAAGATAACCGATCTGATCGCCGGATTCTCATAGAGCCCGTCACGAACAAAATTGAGGTGGACCGAACCGTCCTCAGGGTAGTGGAGGAGGCGGTAAAATTCCC
>JAQTNJ010000152.1 GCA_028713955.1 Syntrophorhabdaceae bacterium | reverse complement strand
GCCGTCTCCTCGGCGAGCGCCTGACACGCGTCAAGTCCCTCAAGAACCTCGATTTCAAAGATTTTCTCCTCTCTTCATGATCGTTCATGTCGCCCTGTCGATCCCTGTAACAAAAACATTCTCGTACATCGCACCCGATGAATGGGAGCCTTACGTCCGGAAATACAGCAGGATCACCGTTCCTTTCCACAACAAAACGCTGACGGGGTTCGTCGCCGGCTTTGAAGAAGGGATTGATCCGGGCTTCAAAGAGATCATTGAGGTACGCGACCCCTTCCCCCTTCTTGCCGCTCCCCTCGCAGACCTTGTCGAATGGGCATCGCGCTATTATGTTGCCCCCCTTGGCGTTGTCCTTAAACACGCGCTGCCCCTGAATCCCCACATTGAACGCTATCTTTGCGTCAGGTCAAACGCACGGTCATCGGCCGCCCTCGATAACGTGCCCCTCGGGAAGGTATTAAAGACCACAGGTAAAAACGCCCTGCTGCAATACCTTAACGAAGGCTCTGTCACGCTCTTCGACACATTGACCGGCAGTGATTTCCTGCCTGCCGACGACATGGTGACGGTCAATGCGGGTGAGGAAAGGATACTCTATTCCGGAGACATTCAAAACCGTCTTGAACAATACCTCCGGCTCGTCTCTACCCATTTGGAAAAAGGCAACAACGTCCTGATGCTCCTCCCGGACTATTTCTTCGCAGGCGCCTATTTTTACCGGATATTGTCGGAAACATTCAAGGACCGCGTCGTCTGGTACGGCTCGTCGATACCGCTAAAGAAGAGGATGGAGGCCTATTTCAGAGCGAGGTGTGATAACGGCTATCTGATCCTCGGCAACAAAAGCTCTGTTTTTCTCCCCGTTAACAGGCTGTCGTGCATCATCGTGGAAAGGGGGGAAGAGGACGAGTACAGAAACGAAGAGGGCTTCAGGTTCAACCCGCCGACCGTTGCGATACAAAGGGCAGAGATAGAAAGGACCGGGCTTTTTATCGGCAGCGCCTCTCCGTCGATCGAGTCCTATCACCATGCTCAGGAAAAGGGATTTGTTTTCATCAACAATAACTGGCTTAGAGACAGGCATTACGATGAACATATACATGAAGTGAGCGCCAGATCATACGGCGCATTGCTCGATGAAGTGGCTGCGACAGTAAGGGGGACGCTTGAACACGGGGAAAGCGTTGCGATCTTCACCCCCAGAAAGGATTACGGATCCTTGATTCAGTGTACGGAGTGTAAAAAACCCTTCCTGTGCCCCCTGTGCGAAGGGGTGCTGAACTATCATAAAGAAACGGGGAGGCTGACGTGCAGCAACTGCGCCGGGGATTTTGCGTTCGAAGAACAGTGTCGCCATTGCGGGGGGAATATAATCCGGTTCAGTCAGATCGGCGCTGAATATATCGAGGAACATCTTAAAAAAACCTTTCCGCAATATCCTGTGGTAAGGGTTTCCGGTGATGCCGGAAAAAAGAGGGCAAGGATTTCTCTGCTGCCGCCCGGCATAGAGACCTGTGTCCTCATAGGAACCCAGCCGCTCTCTAAACTATATGATGTTCATGTCCATACGCTTATCCTCTTCGGGTGGGAGGGCATACGGCATATGGCCGGATACAGATCGGACGAGAAGATGTTCCATGTCCTTGTCAATCTTCTCGACGCCCTCACCCCACGTGAACTTTTCTTCTTCATGGATACCAGAAAAAAGGTGAACCCGGTATATTTCCTCGATATGGAGGCATTCTACAGAGATGAACTAAAAAAGAGAAAGGACGCGGACTTTCCGCCATTTACGAGAATGTTCCTGATAGAGGTTGTGAAAAAGGCAAAAGAGGCAGGATTGCCGGTCGTTAAAAAGATAAAAGAAGCGTTGGTGCAACAGGGTCTCGCCGACCGCATAACCGGCCCCCTTATGCAAAAGAAAAATACATACCGGTGGAAAATGATCCTCAAAGGAAACAGCGAGGCCCTCTATCAATGCCTCCTGAACATATACGACATGCCCGATGTGCGGATAGAGGTAGATCCGCCGAATATCTAAATCCGAAGCACGAATATCGGAAGCTGCTACGAAATCCGAAGCACGAATATCTAAACTCTAAACAAATTCAAATGTTCAAAATTCAAAATGGCTGGACAAAATAACCGTGTCATTGCGAGCCCGCCTAAGCGGGAGCGGCAATCCCATCTTTTGAGATCGCCACGTCGCTTCGCTCCTCGCGATGACAATAAAGGATGGGACCCCTCGCGATGACAATAAGGGATGGGACCCCTCGCGATGACAATACGTTTTGAACATTCGACATTTGGATTTTGATATTGTTTAGTACTTCGATATTAGAATTGTTCTTCCTTCGTCAGAATGAAACCGTGCGTGCTTGTTGATTGGTGTTTTTCTTTCCGGTTAGGTAATAAAAAAGGGGCGAGAAAATCTCACCCCCTTGTTGTCTGCAAAGATACTATTTCTTTGCTGGCGGTGCTGCTGGTGTTGCAGGCTCGGCTTTTGCTGGAGCTTCTTTCTTCTCTTTCATTTCTTTCTTCTCTTTCTTTGCCGGAGCCTTAGCTTTCTTAATGGCTGATGCCATCATCTTGCCGTCTTTCTCGGCATACTTCACCAGGACCTTGTCACCAGCTGCGTAATTCTCGGCTTTATAACCCTTTACGCCACTGACGTCAAAGGTCATCTCGCCCTTCTTGTCCTTCGCGACAAATGCTGCTGCATCTGCCTTTACTACCTCGCCTGTGAAGGTTTTAGCCTTTACCTTCGCCGGTTTCTGAGCCTTCTCTGCCTTCGCCGGTTTGTCGACTGCAGGCGGCTTCGGAGCGTCCTTCGGTGCCTGTGCAAACACCGTTGTGACGAATGCTACGCTGATCAGAATTGCAAGTGCGATCATGAAAACTTTCTTCATATTGTTTCACCTCCTCCCCTTATGGTTTGATCTTTTATGTCATATATATTTGCATTTACTGTGCCATTATCGTAACGCATGAATAATATGGCTTAATTGTTCGTTTTGTGGTTTTGTAAGGTGCACAATGGTCGGATAATTCCGACTAAATGTATCGTGTTAGTCGGATAATTCCGACTGTATTTTCTTCGTTGGTTTGCTGTTGGAGGGATGTTTTGTCAGGTTTGTTTTAGCCTTATAGTCATATAATCCCATTTCTTTTAACTTGCCGATCCCGACAAAAAAGGTATCCCTGTTTATGCCGAGCCTCTCTATGATCTCTTTCGGTTCAAGCTGTTCGTGGAATTTCCCATCCAGCGGATCAAGCTTGGCAAGATAAAGGTACAGGCGGTACTCTGCTGCAGTAAGTTTGGCGTCGATGAGATAATCTATGGAGGACTGTAACTTCTCGATGGATGCGCCGGATGCGCTGCCGTGTTTTACCTCTTCGGGCACATGGTCAATGTCTATAGCTTCGCCGTCACACATCACGTAGGCCCTCTCGATCACCGATTCAAGCTGCCGCACATTGCCAGGCCAGGCATACTGCAAAAGCGCCCGGAGGACCCCGGGGTCAAGCGTCTTTTTTGTTTCGTTGGACTTGTTAAGCTTCTTGAGAAAGTGTTCGATCAATAAAGGTATATCCGTTACCCTTTCCTTGAGAGGCGGAATGGAAAAGGCGATGACGTTCAGCCGGTAATAAAGGTCTTCTCTGAACCGCCCTTTTTCTATCTCGTCTTCGAGCTTCTTGTTCGTTGCCGCGATGATCCGCACATCCAGCCTGATCGTCTCCCTTCCCCCTATCCTCCGTATCTCTCTCTCCTGAATGGTCCTCAGCAGCTTCGCCTGCGTATTTAAGGTGAGGTCGCCGATCTCATCGAGGAACAGTGTGCTGCCGTTTGCCTGTTCGAAGAGCCCGTTGTGCCGGGAGAATGCGCCGGTAAATGCACCTTTTTCGTAACCAAAGAGTTCACTCTCCAGGAGCGTCTCCGGGATCGCCGCGCAGTTGATAGCAAAGAAAGGCTTGTTTTTTCTGGGACTGTTGTAGTGGATGCTCTTTGCAAAAAGCTCCTTTCCGGTACCGCTTTCTCCATAGATAAGGACCGTGGAGTTTGTCGGCGCTACCCTCTGAACGATCTTATAAAGCGATTCCATGCCTCCGTGGACGCCAACAATATTGTCGAGGTGGAACCGGTCGACAAGCTGGTTCTTCAGCATGATATTGTCTTTCAGCAATCTCACCTGATTCATCGCATTGTTGATTACAAGGAGGAGCTGGTCTTTCTCAAAAGGCTTTTCGAGATAATAGAAGGCGCCGAGTTTGGTCGCCTCCACGGCCGAGGGTATGGACCCGAAGGCTGTGATGATGATGACATGGCAGAGCTTGTTGAGTGTCCTCGCCTCCTTCAGCACCTCTGTGCCGTCAATGTCGGGGAGTCGCAGATCAGTGAGGACAAGATCAAAATTACCGGCCTTCAGGATATCGATGGCCCTTTTTCCGCGTTCTACATCCTCTATGTAGAATCCTTCCTTCGTGAGGATCGTCTTGATGATCCCCCGCTGGTTTTTGTCGTCCTCTACAACGAGGATGCTGCCCCTGTCATGCTTCATGAACGGGTATCCTGAGCTTCATCGTCGTCCCTTTTCCTACCGCACTTTCTAATGTTATCGTTCCTCCATGTTCTTCAACAAAGCGTTTCGTAATGGCGAGCCCGAGGCCGATACCTAATTTCTTGGTTGAATAGTAGGGCTCAAAAATCTTTTGCAGCTCATCGCTTTCGATCCCTCCCCCGGTATCACTGACGGCAATATATGAGAAGGAATCCTCCTTGCCGCATCGGATTGTCACCAGACCCTTATCTTCTTCTATTGCCTGAATGGCATTCAATACAAGATTTATCAGGCATATTCTCGTATACTCCCTGTCACAGTACATCTGCAACCCGTTTTTTTCACATCGAACCTGAATGGTAATCCCGCTTCTCACCTTATCCTGCACAACAGAGAGCACCTCGTTGATCAACGTCTCGGGGGATATCCATTCCTTGTTAAGCGTTATGGGTTTCCCCAGAAAAAGGAAGTTGTGTATCAATTCATTGATCCTGTAAATCTCTTTCAGGAGACTGTCGAGCAACTCCTCGAGGTCTTCTTTGTTGTCGATCTTTGATTCCGTGATCCTCTCTTTGATATGGCCTATTGAGAGCGTGAGAAAATTGAGGGGGTTCCTTATCTCATGGGCTATACCGGACGAGAGCTGCCCGATCATCGACAGTTGTTCCGTCTTTTTCAGCTTCTCTTCCAGTTCCTTGCGCTCATCTAATTTTTCCACCATCTCGTTGAAGCTCTTGACAAGCACCCCTATCTCGTCTTTGCGGTCCGTTTCCCTTATCTTTACCAATTCTCCTTCGGCAATCTTTTGGCTGGCATTGGCTATCCTCTTGATGGGCTCGGTATATTTTTCAGCAATGATAAGGCAGATGATGATACCGATACTGAATGCAAAGATTGTGCTTAGAATCCTCTTGAGGTGATTTTTCTTCTGGAGCAGCCTGTAGTCGTCCAGTACCATGCTGATGTGGATATAACCAATGTTTTGGCCTTTTATTGAAACGGGCATTATTATATTATATAGCCTCTGTGCTTCTTTCTTGCTCTCTTCCCCGAGACGTGCGGTAATAAAGAGGTCTTTCTTCTTCACGACTTTTCGTTCAACTTTGAACCGCTTTGGGGTTTCATTCGGGTAGAAAGTCTCGATGATATACCTGTTCAGCTTGGCGAGGTCCTTTACGTTTCTGGAGTTATCGTACAGTTTTTTGAGCTCGTTGATGCGCGCCCTTGTCTCGCTGTCGAGCTTGCTTATGTCTTTCTTTGAAGTAAATTGATTATATAGCTCCGGCGATCTGACCAGCTCGTTAAGCCAGTCGATCGTATTTGTGGCTGACGTCAATACAATGGCGTATTGATCAGACATGATCGTTTTGCACAGCCTGTCTATCGCTAACCCATCCTTAAATTCGTCCGGCATGAATTCCGGTTGCCTTGCCTTTTCGCTGATCTTCTCTTTGGTGCCTATCTTTTTTGGGTCGGAGCTTGCAATGATCTCCGCATTGTCTCCTATAATGGAAATCTCTTTAATACCTTTTTTATTGAGCATATCCACATAACGTTTCAGCCTTTCTGTGCTGTCACCCCTGTATGTGAGCTCTTCCACGCTTATCTGGATCGCCCTTGTGATGTCGTCAATGTTGTCGGTAACTTTATCGATTACCATGTCTTCTGTCCTGGAATAGATAATGGTGAGCGAGGTTATGGAGACGCCGAGGAGGAAAAGGAGGATAACAAGCAACTGCGTCCTGAGCGAGAGACTGCGAAAGATACTCTTTACCGATTCATAAAGGCTCTTCCCTGTCATGCTTTACCCTTTTATGCCCTTGCCGTTTCCATCTGTAAGGTAACGATCGATCCTCTCTATTATAATATCTTTTGGGATCAGATGGAATATATCCTTCAGGGGAGGGCCGCTCTTTCTGCCCGTGAAGAGTATCCGCAAGACCATAAAGAGTTCTTTCCTCTTGAATCGTGCACTGCCTTCCATGGCCCTGATCAATTCATCGAAGGCCATTATGTTGCTTTCGGTGAGCAGGTCCCTCAATTCCTGCGCGAAACTATCCAGCGGCCCGACCTGTGACAGGTATGCGCGGCCTTCATCGTTCACGGCGGCATCCTCAAAGATACGGAGATACTCTTTCATCTCCTCCAGCGTTGAAGCGTTTTCCCGCAAAACCAACACCTTGTCTCTGCAATCAGCCTTCAGGCCGAGCCTGTTGATGATCTCTTCAGGGTCGATGCTCCTCAGGTATTCCTTGTTGAACCAGATCAGTTTATCAATATCAAAAATAGTGTCGGACGGTGAAAAAGATGACAGGGAAAATGTTGCCGTGAGCTCGTCCCCGCTTAAGATTCCCTGTGGAATGCCTCTTCCCAGGACACCGAGGTAATTCACCAGTGCAATGCCGAGAACTCCCATCTCGCGGAAATCACGCACACTCGTTACACCATGTCTCTTGCTTAAAGGTTTTCGGTCATTCCCCAGAAGCAGCGAATGGTGGGCATATTGAGGGGGTATCCTGCCAAAGGCTTCGATGAGCATGATCTGTTTGGGGGTGTTCGGTATGTGATCGGCCCCCCTGATAACGTGGGTAATACCCATCTCAACATCATCCACGGCAGCGGCAAAATTATATGATGGGATCCCTGATTGTTTGAGGAGGATAAAATCATCTACGGCATGGTGCGGAAAATGAAAATCGCCACATATCCTGTCCATCCAGTGGACGGGTTTGGCAGATGCCTTGAACCGTAAAACAAAGGGTCTTCCTTCGTCCTCAATCTGCTTCCTGGCTTCAGGTGACAGGTCCCTGCATGTCCCGTCATACCTCGGCGGCTCTCCCTTGTGCAGGGCCTCCTTTCGCTTTCTTTCGAGCTCTTCCTCGCGGCAATAGCACCTGTAGGCGCGACCTT
>JAQTNJ010000151.1 GCA_028713955.1 Syntrophorhabdaceae bacterium | reverse complement strand
GACACGAGAAGGGCGGAGCCGCCGCCGGAGATAAGGCATACAACAAGGGTCTGGTCGTCAAGATTGCGCACAAGTTTTTCGATCTCCGCAGTTGCTCTCACACCGTTTGCATCAGGTAACGGGTGTCCTGCTTCATAGATTTTTATTGTATCAATGGTGTCGGCCTGTTTTATCTGTCCGTATGTGGTAATGGCTATCCCGCCGCTGATAATCTCGCCGGTCTTCTCTGCCGCTGCCCTTGCCATCGGGATTGCCGCTTTGCCGAAACCGATGACATAGAGCCTGCTGCAGTTTTTATTTTCGTAAAGAGAATATATCGTGTCTGCGTGAAGGGCAACCGCCTTGTAAGGATCGGCCGACTGAAGCGCGGCATAAAAGATCTTTACGATCTGATCTCTGTGCGTATCCGTTTTCATATCGTCCACATGGTTAAAAAAGTACAGCCATCAACGGACTATGGAATTCAGGTCTCAGGCCTGTAAAGCGGGATTACGTAAGGACCCTCCGGAATCACTGCAACGCGCGTATCGCTTTTTGTTCCGGCACTCTTTTTTACGGCCTCTTTCAGGGATTGTACCCTCTGAACACCCGTTAATGCGTGCTCTTCCCCTGTGAGACCTTCACTGTAAAGGTGTATGGTCCCGGTCTTCATCGCCTTAACCTGCATAACCGACTCCCATTCATCGATAGAAGCATACTGCTTTTGTGACGTTTCTTCAAGGAACCTGTCCATGCCTGCATTGATCAATCGTCTTTGCGATTCAGCGTATTCGGCGGTCCCCAGACCTTCCGAACATTCCGAGACAATGAAGAGATCTCCTCCCGGCGCGAGGATATCGGCAGCACCTACCATCCCCTTTACGGTCTGGCAATAATTCCGGTCAAGCGGGTAACCCGCCGCACTGGTGATAACTGTTTTATATTTTCGCGGAACAGGTATCTCAAAATACGGGCGGGCAAAAAAGACCGCGTCGAGGTGACTTTGTTTAATTTCACCGAAGTTGACAAAGGACAGGTTACGGTCTTCGTCAATGACCGTATTGAGCGCGAGACTTCCTCCGGCCATTTCGACTATCCGCAACTGCTCCTCATGGAGAGGGTTGCCATCGAGTATGCAGTTTGCTATCCTTTCATCGTTCAGCATCCTGGTGGAATGCAGCACCCTGATCGTATCCTGGTGGGCAACCCCGGGCGCAATCAGCTTTCTTCCACCTGAATAACCGGCCATGAAGTGAGGCTCAACAAGACCAACCGCAATCCGTACCTCTGCGTTTACAAAGCAACGGTCCAGCTTTACCGGCGTCCCGCGGGGCGTAGTCCCCAGAAAGACATGGTCTTCATCGTTTCCCGCAAGGTGATTGATCACCTTCACGGTTTGCAGCACCCGATCACTCCCTATCAGTTCGCGGAGTTCCCCTCCCTCATTTGGCCTGTGGAGACCCGTCGCAACGAGGATTGTTATTGAATCAGGGTGTGCGCCCGCATCGATCAACTCTTCGATGAGCACGGGCAATACGATCGCATGGGGTACCGGCCTTGTATTATCACAGATAAGGACACAGATGCCCTTTCGTCCCTTCACCACTTCTTTCAGAGACTTGCTTCCCGCGGGGCGTGAAAGGGCTGATCTCACTGCTTCACCCGGCTCTTTAAACACAGGCATTGACCTTTTCCGGATCACATCTACTGCAGGTCCGTCAGGGAGATCTACGGACAACCCTCTCCTCCCGTATCTCATCATGACATGCATGAATGACCCCTTAAAAACTTATTGATTCCGCAATATCGATGGACCCTTGTTCGTTACACTTTCAATGCTGAGATAAACAACATCTACGAGCTCCCTGAGCATCTCCTCGCTGATAGCAAGGGGGGGCATGAGGACAATGACATCACCGAGGGGTCTGATTATAACCCCTCTCCTGCGCGCCTCCCATGTGACCTTCTGTCCTATCTTCTCTTGCGGCGGATAGGATCTTTTTGTTTTCAGATCAGCTACAAGCTCAATACCGACCATGAATCCTCGCTGCCGTACCTCGCCTACGTGCGGCAGATCATAGAATCTCCCTAATTCATTTTCCAGCAGGTCTATCTTCCCTTTGAGCCTTTTGAGGGTCTGTTCCTTTTTAAAAAGTTTTATGTTCTCTATCGCCACAGCGCAGGCAAGGGGGTTCCCCGTATATGTATGGCCGTGGAAAAAGGTCTTGAACTCATCGAACCTGCCGAGGAAGCCGCCGAAGACCTTATCGGTGGTAAGGGTCGCCGCAAGTGGAAGATAGCCCCCTGTAACGCCTTTCGCAAGGCAGAGAAAATCGGGCTCTATCGATTCCTTCTCACATGCGAACATTGTTCCTGTCCGTCCGAAGCCCGTTGCCACCTCATCGGTTATGAAAAGTAGATTATTTTCTTTTGCGACCCTCCAGACAGCCGACAGAAACCCTTCCGGCTGTGTTATCATGCCTGCCGCACCCTGTACAAGAGGCTCTATCACCACCGCGCATATCTCGTCCTTATACTGTCGAACGACACGCTTGAATTGTTCCACGCATGCCATGCCGCAGTCTTCTTTTGTAAGCTTTAAAGGACAGCGGTAACAATA
Organism: Syntrophorhabdaceae bacterium; assembly: GCA_028713955.1. Taxonomy (NCBI): domain Bacteria; kingdom Pseudomonadati; phylum Thermodesulfobacteriota; class Syntrophorhabdia; order Syntrophorhabdales; family Syntrophorhabdaceae; species Syntrophorhabdaceae bacterium. The sequence continues at coordinate 4,979 of JAQTNJ010000151.1, read as the reverse complement.
GGGTGATGGCGCTTTATGGGTCTTGAAAAGCAGCGGCCTGTAAACCTTGTGAAAAAGGTCTATGCCGCCTACGCTCACCGATCCGATCGTATCGCCATGGTAGCCGTTCGTAAAGGAGAGAAACCTCTTTCTCTTCTTCTCTCCTTTCTGCTGCCAGTACTGGTATGCCATCTTGAGCGCGATCTCAACAGATGTTGAACCGTTATCCGAATAAAAGACCTTTTCGAGCCCGCGAGGCGCTATATCAACAAGCATTTTCGCAAGGACAGTGGAAGAAACATTACCAAGGCCAAGGAGTGTCGAATGACAAAGGGCCTCTGATTGTTTCTTGATCGCGTCTACAAGCTCTTTCTTACCATGTCCGTGCACCAGGACCCAGAGCGAGGAAACACCATCGATATATCTTTTCCCTTCCGTATCAATGAGGTAACAACCCTCTCCCCTCTCGATGATCAGGGGCTGCATATCCGCATAATCCTGCATCTGGGTAAATGGATGCCAGATATATCTCTTATCCCAATCTGCGAGTTGCTTCTTGCTGTACATTAAACCTCCATTATACGAGCAGAGAGCATGGAGCTAAGAGCGGAGAGTAAAGCTCTCAGCTCTCAGCTCTCAGCTCTCTGCTCTTAGCTCTCTGCTGTTTTAAATCAGTCTCATTTTTTTACCGGCGTCGACGATGGTCTCTATGGCATAGTCCATATCGTCTTGCGTAAACCCCCGCACAACCGTTAATCGCAACCGTGATGTGCCTTCGGGCACAGTAGGAGGCCGGATCCCCTGGAGAAACAAGCCCTTTCTCATAAGGAGTTCCTGCATCCTGAGGGTCTTTGTGTCCTCGCCGACAACAATGGGGATGATAGGTCCGACGCTGTCCTTCAGGTCAAAACCGGCAGTGTTCAAATGCCTCCTCATGTAATCTATGTTTTTCCATAGTTCGTCTTTATACGTGGCATCCCGCCGTATCATCTCAAGGGCCGTCATGGCGCTTGCAAGGGAGGATGCCGGCAATGCCGTTGTGTACATAAATGTCCTCGCCCTGTTGACGAGAAAATTGACAACAACCTCATCAGAAAGCACAGAGGCACCGAAAGAACCGAGGGCCTTCCCGAAGGTTGCCATGTGGACATCCATGGAGCCCGATAGACCGAATAGCTCTTCAACGCCGGTGCCTTTTTGGCCAAAGATACCGGTGCCGTGGGCATCGTCCAGGATTACATGGAAACCATATCTTTCCCGGAGTTCGAAGATATCTGATAACGGCGCAATATCCCCGTCCATGCTGAAAACCGATTCAGTAACAACGTATCGCCTTCCCGCCGATCTTTCCCTGTTCATCTTCTTTTCGAGGTCATTCACGTCCCTGTGTTTGTAGATAACCTTTTTCGCCCGTGAGAGCCTCGTTGCGTCTATGAGGCTTGAATGATTCAGTTCGTCGCTGAATATAACATCACCGCTGTCCGTTAGCGTGGAGATGATCGCTATATTTGCCATATATCCATTGGAAAAGATAAGCCCTCTCCTGTAACCCTTATATCCGGCGATCATCTTTTCAAGTTTCGCGTAGAGGTCAATGCTCCCCGAGACGCTCCTCGAAGAACAGGTGCCCGCGCCATATTCATCGATCACGTCTTTTGCCGCTTTCAGAATATCCGGGTGTGTATGGAGGGAAAGGTAGCTGTTTGAACAGAGGTTCAGGTATGCCTTTCCGTTATACAGGATCTGCGTGGTGGTTATCGGCTTAATATATCGTAGCTGTCTGTAATTTCCTTTTTTTCTGATGTCTTCGAGTCTTTTTTTAAGTTGCTTATACACTGTATATACCTGATACAGACCACATTACATCAACAACATATAACAGTCAACATCTAACTGAAACAGGTTAACTTAAACGAAAAAAAAACAGGGTGGATCGTTTGATCCACCCTGCATGTTATCCTTTGCTTAGCCTTTGATAACCCTTGGCAATATCATCTGGTGCTGAGGACAAATCGATGATGGGTTCTGATAAACACAGTTTGCGAAGGCGACAAAATACTTTCTCAGATCTTTCATCGCCACTACTTCGTCAACGAGACCTGCTTTTGCGCAGTGCGATGGCCTCGAATTGTCATAGTATGCTTGAACTAATTTGTTCATCTGTGCAATAACCGGCGCAAGAGGCTTCCCTGCATCTTTCTCTTTCACAAGTCTCCTTGCAAAGCTTGCCGCTGCGGCAGTCTCGCCGTGCATGACATAGATCTCTGTGGTTGCGGTGCCAAGCGTAAAGGCGTTGTTGTTGTTGGCCTGAGGCCCGGCCATGATGTAGTGGGCTGCTGCAGTACCTTTTCTCAATACGATGGTCATCATGGGAAGATCGCTCTGTTCGATAGAGTAAATGAGCGCCTGGCCAAGCCCGAGAAGTTCTGCCTTCTCTGCGATGTCGCCAACATCGATGCCCGATGTATCCTGGATCCAGATCATTGGAACCCTGTCCCTGCCGCAGAGTGAAACGAATTCATTTACCTTGATAAGTCCCTGGCGGTAGAACTTGCCGCCGATCCCAGGATAGGGTGCGTATTCAGGATAACCCTTCGGCATCATGCCCTGTCTGTTTGCAACGATACCAAAGAGAAAACCGTCAATCTTTACAAGGCCCGTATAGAGTTCCGGACCATAACCGGGTCTGAATTCCATATGTTCACTATTGTCCACAAGCCTTGCCATAAACTGCTCAACGTCATAGGTCATCTTTTGATTAAAAGATACAATGCTGTAAAGGTCTTCAGCGGGAAATTTTGGTTCTGCCGGTGCTGCCACTCTGAAGAATTTTCCGTGGTTATATGCCGGGAGATAGGTGACCCACTCTTTTACGGCGTCAAGGATAGCTTCCTCGGACTGGAAGACCTGTTTGAAGAACCCTGTATGATCATAATGTATTTCAACTCTGCCGGGAGGTACTGCCTTAAACTTCCTTGTTGCTTCAATAAGCTGTTCCGCTGTTTCCTCATCGAAAAAACCTTTTGGCGACATGCCGCTTACGATACCGGCGCCGCCGACGGCGATGTTGCAGTCTTTGTGCGCGAGAAGGAGCGTCGGGGAGATACCCTGATATCCGCCGCCAGCCGGGTTCGTTCCGTAGATCGCAGCGAGTACGGGAATGCCCAGTTTGTTCAGTTCTGCATGCCTGAAGAAGGTTGTACCGCTTCCCCTCCTGTCTGCATACATCTTCTCCTGTTCGGGCAGCTTCACACCACTACAGTTCACAAGCCATACGAGGGGGCAATGGAGCCTCTTCGCAATATCCGTGACCCGGAGAATGTTGTGCGGCTGACCCGCTATCCATGCGCCTGCCATGACCTTATTATCAAAGCCGATAACGACACACCATCTTCCGTTAATCCTTCCAAGACCATCTACAACACCGGTGGTTCCGGATTCTTCATTCAGAGGATCATACAAGGTATGAAGCGGGGCCCATGTCCCGGGGTCCAGGATATATTCAAGTCTCTGATGTACTGTCCATTCACCTCTCTTGTTCAAAGTCTCCTTTGAAATACCAGCGTTTTTCACCTTCTCAACCAATTCTGCAATCCCCTGCTCAACCTTCTTGATCTCTTCAGCGTTCGCTTTATTCTCCTTGGCAGCTTTAGTCCATTCCTGCATCTTCTCAAAATAAGGTCTCATACATACCTCCACTGGATTTTTAAAGTATTTGTAATTATTTTCACAATTATATTTTCAAAAGCTTGTCTTTGTCAACACAAAATGAAAAAAATATTCATGTCTAATACCCCTGGAAAGGGCACAAGATTGCTCATCCTGTTTCCTTTTGAGGGTTGCTTCAAATTATGTGATATTTTTCATTAATCGGTTCTTTTTGTTAGAATCAGGTTAAGGTTGAGGATAAGCTAACCATGGAGCCCCTCGACCTTAACCTGTTGAATCTAATGTTTAAAAAGCCTTTGCCCGGCGAAGACCATCGTCACATTCGCCTCATTACAGGCCTCTATAGTCTCAAAATCACGTTCAGAGCCGCCCGGCTGTATGACGCCCGTCGCCCCTTCCTTGATTGCCGCGTCGACGCCATCCCTGAAGGGGAAGAAACCATCAGAGATCACCACGGAACCTATGAGTCCTCCCTTCTGTGACTTTGTGTATTCTTCGATCTCTTTCAGGTCCTCCATCTTCCGCAACCCTTTTTCAGCCTCCAGTCTGAAGACGGCATAGGGGACACCGAACTTTTTAAAGACTTCCTTATCCATGAACTTCGTATATGCCTTAAAGACAGCGATCTCCACGACGCCGACCCTGTCCTGCTCGCCGGTGCCGATGGCAACGGTGGCCTCATCCCTGACAAAGAGCGCTGAATTGGAGCTCACCCCTGACTCAACATACCAGCCGAAGAGCATATCATTTAATTCTTTGTCTGTCGGCGGTCTTTTGATCGCATAGACCTGGCCTTTGTATGTTGTCTGCGCGGGCTTCAGGTCTTCCTTGCCTTTAATTGTGTAAGGCTGGGACTCCTGGAGGACTATGCCTCCGTCCATGAGGGATTTGAAGTCGATATACCTCTTCCCTTTATAGTTCTGGAGCCTTTCGATCTCCTTGATCTGGAGGAGCCGGAGGTTCTTCCATTTCTTCAGCACATCGATGGCAGCCCCTTCGAAATCAGGGGCGCATATGACCTCGAAATAATAGGGGACCATCGCTTTGGCAGCTTCCACATCAACAGTTTTTGTAAATACAACTGCACCGCCGAAGGCCGCGATCCTGTCCGCCCAGAAGGCCTTGTCAAAGGCATCTGCAACGGTGGACCCGCACGCAACGCCGCAGGGGTTGTTATGCTTCATAATCGCGCAGGCTGCCTTCTTGTCCATATATTTGAGGATATTGAGTGCATTGTCCACATCGGTGAGGTTGATCTTGCCGGGATGTTTCCCCACCTGCAGCATATCCTTCTCTGTAACCCTGCTCGTAAGGCCGCCGTCAAAATCAAA
>JAQTNJ010000150.1 GCA_028713955.1 Syntrophorhabdaceae bacterium | reverse complement strand
TAGTGCTCCTGGCGGTATTTTTAAGCTCATGCAGCCTGCCGAGGATTATCGTGCTCCGCGACCCGCTGACCCCGGAAGAGCATATCAACCTCGGGGTAAGCTATGAAAAAAACGGGGAGCTTGACGCCGCGCTGAAGGAATACGAGACTGCGTCAAGGAAGATTTCCATTGCGTATCTTTATGCAGGGAATATCTATCTTCAGAAAAAGAGCTACGAAGAGGCGGAAAGTAATTACAGGAGCGCCATCGACAAGACAAGGGACCCGCGCGCCTATAACAACCTCGCCTGGCTTTATTTTACTCAGGATATAAGACTTGAGGAGGCAGAAAAACTCGCCCGAAAGGCCGTGGAGCTGTCTCCTGATTCGCAGGATTTCAAGGACACACTGGACAGGATCGTTGAAAAACGGAAAATGATCGTCCCGCGGGAGACACCGGGTGTGTCAGCAGATCCTCGGTAGCGGCGCCCCGGCAAGCATCTGCAGGCGCCTTGTGCCGCCGAGATAGGTCTTGAGATAGAGATCACCCTTTCCTTCATCAATCCTGCCGATGATAGAGGCCCGTCCGGCGCCCCATTGTTCCCGCAAATATGCTGCCATCGTGTCTGCCTCTTTTCCCGAGACGATGGCGAGGAACTTGCCCTCGTTGGCAAGGTAAAGGGGATCAAGCCCGAGCGTCTCACAGATACCTTTCACCTCATCATCAACAGGGATGGCTGCCGCATCGAGCCGGATATCTTTCGTCGCGGAAAGCGCTATCTCTTTGGCATTTGTCGCAAGACCTCCCCTGGTGAGGTCCCGCATGAACTTGATGCCCTTGAATTGTTTTAACAGATCTTCTGTCATCGTATTAAGAGGCGCGCAGTCACTATAGATCTTTGTTTTGAAACTGAAGGATTCCCGCGCGAGGAGGACCGAAAGACCGTGGTTGCCGAGGGGGCCGTTGATAATCACTACATCCCCCGGTTCAATACGGTGATAGCCGACGTCGGCCTCCGGCAGGAGACAGCCCACTCCGGTCGTGGTGATGAAGATCTTGTCTGCCTGTCCCCGCCCCACGACCTTCGTATCGCCGGCGATGATAGAAACACCTGCCTCATGACAGGTCTCCGCCATTGACACGATAATCCTTTCCAGGTCGGAAAGGGCGAACCCTTCTTCAATGATAAAGGATGCAGTGAGATAGAGTGGTTTTGCGCCGCTCACTGCCAGATCGTTGACCGTCCCGCATATGGCGAGTTTCCCGATATCCCCACCGGGAAAGAATATGGGATAAACCACGAAGGCATCGGTGGTGACCGCCATTGAACCGGCCTGCATCTCAAATAAAGCTGCATCGCTCAATGGCGCAAGGAGGTCATTCCGGAAAGAGGGTAAAAAATATTTCTCCAGCAGCTGGTGGGTAAGAAGCCCGCCGTCGCCATGGGCCAGCAAAATAACATCGTTGAGTTTTTTCATAGCACCTCAAAAATATGCGTCTGCGTTAATAACCAATACCGTACTGGTAATATGCCGCGCAGGCGCCTTCGGTGGAGACCATGCAGGGTCCGACAGGATCGACGGGCGTACAGACGGAAGAGAACAACGGACAATCGTCAGGCCTCAGTTTCCCCCGCAGGACCTCCCCGCAGGAGCAGCCTTCGGGCGGCGAAGACGGGGGCACCTCAATGGGAAATCTAACCCGCGCATCATGGGTTGCATATTCGGCCTTAAGCCTGAGGCCGCTTCCGGGGATCGATCCAAAGCCGCGCCACGAAACGTCAACAGGATCGAAGCATTTCCCCATGATCTCCTGCGCCTTTATATTGCCGTCCTCATGGACGAGACGCCGATACCCGTTCATTGTTTCCACTCTGCCATCCAGGATCTGCCGGAGGAGGAGATATATCGCCTCCATAACGTCGACCTCTTCAAACCCTCCTATCACAGCGGGCAGCCTGTAATCCGAAGAGATAAAATCGAAGGCCTTCCTGCCGGTGATCGTGCAGACATGGCCGGGCAGTATGAAGCCGTCTATCTTTTGCTCCGGGTCGTTGAGAAGGGCCTTCATCGCCGGAGGAACGACCTTGTGCACGGAGAAGATGGAATAATTCTTTATCCCCGCTGCCCTTGCTTCCAGGAGACTCAACGTGATGGCAGGGATGGTTGTCTCGAAACCTACGCCAAGAAAGATGACTTCCTTATCGGGATGTCCGGCGGCATAGGTTACGGCCTCTCTCGGGGAATAGAATGTCTCCACGCGGGCGCCCCTCGCACGCTCCTGTTCCAGGGAAGAGCGGGTGCCGGGGACCCTTATCATATCACCGAAGGTGGCTATGATCGTGTCGGGTAATCGGGAAAGGGCCATGATCGTGTCGATATCGGCCTGGTCAGTAACACAGACGGGACAGCCGGGGCCGCTCCTTAATTCCATATGATTGGCGAGGATGCCCCTCAGGCCGCTTTTCGATATAACGGTAGTGTGTGTGCCGCAGACCTCCATAAACATTATCTTGCGCCCGATCTTGTCATTTACCTGCTTAGATAGCTGTAAAAGTCTTTCAAGGAATCTTTTATTGAATGCGGAATCCATGTCGAGCCTTGACTTTAAGTGTTGGTAATCTCTTCCAGCAATTTCAGCGTATTCCGCGCCTCTTCCCGGTCGATCTTTCCGATTGCATACCCCGCATGGACCATAAGGTAATCGCCGGGAACCATCTCTTCAGCTACCAGTTGTGTATAGACCTTGTTCTGTACCCCGTAGCACTCGATGACAGCCCACTGTTCCTCTTCGTTTATCTCGACGATCTTCCCCGGTATTCCCAGACACATTATGCGTTACCTCCGTTGCCCTGATGTCCTTTTGTTTCTCCGCTCCCTGCCCTTTGTTCTTCGCTGTTCTTTATGCCTCCAGTGTGCAACTATTGCCTGGCCGAGGGATATGCACCCGTCGTTTGGAGGCAGCAGGCGGTGATAGTATACATCAAAACCCTTGTCCCGGAGTATTCTTTTCGTCATCATGAGGAGGTACCGGTTATGCCAGGTGCCGCCGCTGAGGACGACCTTCCGCAGACCTCTCTCCGCGCGTATCCTTTCAGCCGTATCCGCGATAATGCGGACAAGGGTATTATGAAACCGTACGGATATCCTGTCCGCCGGCACGCCTGATATGACGTCGGACACAACGCCTTCCAGTATCCCGTCAGGCATGATCGCGTCCTGCTCGATGCTGTACCCGTAGATGCCCTCACCGGGCCCCTTTTCCGTATCATGCGCCAGTTCCGCGAGCTCGATCGCGGCCTGACCTTCGTAGGTGTTTTCGAGACAGACACCGAGTATGGCCGATACCGCGTCAAAGATTCTCCCGCAGCCGCACGCGAGGGGCGTGTTGAACCGCTTCGCGACGATCTCTTCGACAATATCTATTTCTTTACCCCGGAACAGTTGCCCCGCGTATTCCCTCCCCCTGTCGCCGAGAAAGGTGAGGAGATACGAGACCGCGGCCCTCCAGGGTTCCCTGATCGCCGCTTCTCCACCGGGCAGCGGCACATACGCGAGATGGCAGATCCTCTCGAAATCCGTATAATTGCCGGCAAGGAACTCAAAGCCCCAGAGGTTCCCGTCAGTGCCGTACCCCGTTCCATCGAGGACAATGCCGATCGTTTCCTCGTTCGAGAGGTTGTTTTCCGCCATGCAGCTCGCAATGTGGGCATGGTGGTGCTGAACCCCTTCGCATGATTCGCCGTGTATGAGACGGGCGATCCTCGCGGACGCATAATCGGGGTGGGAATCGAACGCGACGATATAAGGCTCTACTCCGATGAGCGCCTGGAAGTGCAGTAGACTTTGCAGGAGGTTCTCTTCACCCTCAAGGCTGTCGATCTCCCCGATGTACTGGCTCATAAAGGCCTGGTCACCCTTCAGGAGGCAGAATGTGTTTTTCATTTCACCGCCGACGCCGAGTATGACCGGCGGTCTCTTCCCGCGCGGGACCGGAAAGGGCTGCGGGATGTAACCGCGTGATCGCCGGAAGAACTGGGTCTCATTGTCGATGACCTCAACGACAGAGTCATCGCAGCGGTTCACAATATCCCTGTTATGGAGGATGAAGGCGTCGGCGATGGAATGGAGCTCGGCAAGGGCGCGATCGTTGTCTTTCACCAGCGGCAGTCCGCTGTAATTACCGCTGGTCATAACGAGGATGTCAAAGTCGCCGCTGAAAAGAAGGAAGTGCAGGGGGCTGTACGGGAGCATGACTCCGAGGGATTTCAGGTTCGGCGCGAGTTCTTCAGGCAATGGCGCGTCAGGTTTCCTCCTCAGTATCACAACAGGCGCCTGCGGCGAGAGAAGCAGTTCCTCCTCTTGCCTGCCGACATAACAGTACCCCTTTACTGTGTCCATATCCCTGCACATGACGGCAAAGGGCTTGTACTCCCTGCCTTTCAGCGTCCGCAGCCTCTTCAGGGCCGTCCTGTTTTTTCCGTCGCAGGCGAGATGGAAACCGCCAATGCCCTTGAGGGCGATGATCCCTCCTTGTCGTAGGATGTCCCAGCAGCCCGGCAGCCAGTCCTCTGTATTCCCTGTCTCCGCCACGCTCTCCGCTCTCCGCTCTCCGCTGCCTTTTCTCACAAGCTCCACCCGGGGCCCGCATTGTGGACAGGCAACGGGCTGTGCGTGAAAACGCCTGTCCGATGGATCATGATATTCTCTCCCGCAATCCCCGCACATCCCGAAGGCTGCCATCGACGTGTTGGGACGGTCGTAGGGTATCTCCCTGATGATGCTGAAGCGGGGACCGCAATGCGTGCAATTGGTAAAGGGATAACGGAAGTGCCTGTCAGAAGGATCTTCAATATCGCGGAGACAGTTGCTGCACGTGGCTGTATCGGGCGGGATCAGGACCTCTTTTTCTCTGCCCGGGTCGCTTTTCAGGATCCTGAAGGTCTCGTAATGGGCGACGGGCATCTCCTGGACCGTGACGTTGCCGATGCGCGCAAGCGCGGGCGGATGCTCTCTCATGGTTTTTATGAAGGCCTTCACGTCCGCATCATCTCCTTCGGCGTCCACGATGACGCCCCGGCTGGAATTAAGGACCGTGCCCTTTATCCCCTGTTCCCGTGCAAGGTTATAGACAAAGGGACGGAACCCCACTCCCTGGACAATGCCTTTTACCGTGATAAGATAACGGACCAATCTTTTCGCTGCGGTTTTCTGATTGCGGTTTTCTGATTTCATGTTTTTTGATCCATTGCTGATAGCTGATAGCTGATAGCTATAACCATCTTTGTAAATGTATTACATAACAGGCATGAAATCAAATGGGCGTCAATCGGCCGGAACGCTGTTTTGCTCCCCCACCCGCCTCAGATACGCTCCGTCTAAACTTCGTATTACTTTCTTTCCACCCGTAATCTTCAATTCTGACAACAGCCCACCGCTGATAAGCAGGTGGAATTGAGGAAATCGTGCCCGTGTGGTATGGTATAGAGGAAAGCGACATGGACGGAACAATACGATCTAATATTCAACGGGGCATTAAAGTATCAATTGTCCTGAAAAAGGATCAGCGGACAGGCGTACTGACGAATGGGACGGTAAAGGATATTCTCACCGCATCGCCACAACATCCGCATGGAATAAAAGTCCGTCTGGAAAGCGGAGAAATAGGCCGGGTAAAGAAAATACTCCTCTAGTCGAAAAAGTCAGGGGAAATAAGCAGAAGGGCCACAGGAGGCAACTCCTGCTAAAATATTTCAAGAGCTCTGCCGGATTGTCCGGAGCAAAATAAAGGAGAGGAGTCCGTATCCATGGAAGAAATCAAAACCAAAGAGGAGCGCTACAACGAGGTTTGTATTGCGCATAAGTCACTCGATGAAAAGTTGAAGAGGCTCTACGAAAAAACCCACCTTTCCGATGATGAAGAAATGGAGATGAAACTGCTCAAAAAGAAAAAACTCTATCTTAAGGACATGATGGAAAAGATTCAACAAGAGCCATAAGAAACGCCGTGCAATGAGGGACATAGTGAACAAACGCAACTAACCCCTCCCATTGCCGGGACATAAGTCTTCAATGATGAGACCGGCGACCTCGGGGATCGCCCTTTCAACTTCCGGTGTCAGTATTTTGCTGAAGACAGGATAAAGGGGACGTCGTTCAATACTTCAATTACTTTTCATTGCAGTTTTTTTGATTGGCCGAGATGATTTCTGGTGTGACGGCAGAAAATTTAATTGCGTTTTTATGACCTTTGGAGGAAGATTAAAAAAGGGGCGGGCTAATGGGGGGGATAAATCAATTTACAAGAAATTTTTGGGAGATAGTTATTGACTTTGATTAAGCCAGGACGTCCCCTCTGCCCTCGTTAATGGGTAAAGGCGCGACAATCCTTTGATTCTCTTCTGAGATAAGGCCGTACCTGTTGAGCAGCTCGGACATGAGCCGTGCCCGCTCGGGCTTTAACGGATGGGATGGCTTATATTCATGCCGGGTAAGATTATATGAATATATTAAGGCATTAATAAGCATGGATATTCCCGGTTTTGATCTTCTATTATATCTATTATAAGTCTCCAACGGCAAGGATGGTGGAGTTGTTGAATCAGTTAAGAACGTACACCTCCATTGGAAGCCCGGATGGATGGAACAAGAGCGTTCCTGATCTTCTGGAAAACGGATAGATTATTTGGGTTTCTATGTGGGGGCAATTCCGTTACTTGTAGTCCCACCGCCTGTGGATCAATAGATTGATCTTATTCTACCTGACCTCTTGTCTACGATTACCTTATCGATGACCGTCTTGCCCCGATCCAGAATCTCGGCCTCAAAATACCAATTTTTCTCAGTTATGTTTCCGACCTTTAGTCTCTGGCTATTGTCTGAGAGGTAGGTCTCTATTACCTGTTTTGCCTGTTCCGTAGTCCCCACAGGTTTCCTCACGCCATAGGGTCCCCACTGCATACCCGGGCAATAGTGGCCGTAAGGGACACCTTGATACATACCTCTTCCCATGGGTTGCGCCACTGAGATTAGTGGTACTGCCACCAACGTCACAAAAAGAAAAATGATCAGGAACAAACTACGCATTGCCATTCTATCTCCTTCAAGAGCAAGATTACGTAAACCTACCGTAATCTTGCTCTCAAATCAAATCCTACCACATAGGGCAGTAACCGCTGCCGTAGTCGCCCCTGTAGCCCATTCTGTAACCTCTGTGTCCCGTAGCCCAGCCGGGGCCATAACCGCCACCCATCATCCAGCCAGGACCCCAGGCAGACAGGCCCTGCTTCTGGGCTGTATCCTGAATCTTTGTCTGCAGATCGATCATCTCTTTCTGGAGGGTCGCTATACGAGTCTGGTCAGGGTTATCTTTGGTGTACTCGTTCTGAATTTCCGCCCTTTTGGCAATGAGATCGTCCCGCAACGGCAGGGTCTCTTTCTGGAAGCTCCGCAGAGCCTTCACGTCCGTCTGACTGCCGTATCCGGGGCCATAGCCTCCGCCCCACCATGCCGCATAGGAGATACCGCCGAGGGCAAACCCTACTGCCACGATCAAAGCTACCACGAATACCTTTTTCATACTGAAACCTCCTTATATGAATTTTCTATAAATATAAAGAGGAAATG
>JAQTNJ010000149.1 GCA_028713955.1 Syntrophorhabdaceae bacterium | reverse complement strand
GATCGGGAGGTCGCCTTTCCCGAGAAAAAGATGGCTCCTGTGAGACCCGTGGTCACTGAGATGAATATTTTTTAACCTGCCGGTTTTGAAGACCCGTAAGAAACCCGCTATGATATCATCGCCGAATGTCCCGAAGTGGGTAGTGTCAAAGGTGAAATAGAGGTTCCTCTCCACACCGAAGTCGACGAGGTCTTTCAGATCGTTCAGGATATAGGAGGTAAGCATCAACCTTGTCCCGGACCTGGGCATATTTTCTATAGCGAGAAAGACGTCATCACATCCCAGCTCTTTCTGAAAGTCCTTTATCTCCCTGAACCATTTAAAAAACTGGACCTCCATGGCAAACCACGAAGGCGGGTGAAAGTTTACTACCTTCGCACCGACGGTGCGCGCGATATCTATCGTCCGGGCAAGTATATCAGCCTTGGTTCCCCATGTCCTCATCTTCATAAAAGGGGCATGGATAGAATAAACAGGGAGGATATCAAGGCAGTGCTGCACCCTCTCAAGATAACCGTCACTATCAAATTTCGTATCTATTAATAGATCGCAGCCGTCGAAACCTGCTTCCTTCGCGTAAAAAAAGATGTTCTCAATAGGCAGATGAAAGAGGCATCCTGTTGAAAAAAGGATCTTCATACAATTATGATATTCTCATCGTTATCGGTAAGTACCCTGTAATGTCCTTTCTCCATGATGATCGTATTTTCAACGCCGCAGGCGCCTTTCCGCGGGAAGACCATCTTCGGCTCGATCGCGAAGACCATCCCTTCTTCAATGGGGTAATCATGGTTTGCGGTAATGAATGGGAGTTCCGCCAGCTCTATTCCTATACCGTGGGCGAGGAACCGGACCTTGTGGGGCTTGAAGCCAAGGTAGACGTCACCGTAACCCAACCTGTCCGCAAGCTCTTTCGAATATTCGAAGAGTTCTCTGCTTGTTAATCCTTCAAGGGTCTTATCGAGCACCCTGTAATGTATCTCCCTGCATGCATCGTAGGCCCTTGAAAACAGGTCCGGCATCTTCCCTATAGCATACATCCTTGTCTGATCAACCTGGTAGCCGTGATAACAGATACCGAAATCTATGAGGACCGGCTCATCCCTCTTTATCTTCTTCATACTCGCGCCAACCGGGAAGGCAGGAGATAGCCCGAGGCCGCCCATCGGTGAATCGGACTGGCTTACAATACTCCCTGTGCGTCCGCTCAGGACATGCCAGGTATAGGCCTCATAATTAAGTGAACGTACCCGTAAAAGGCCCTCGTGCCCCATGGCCTTTGCGTGGGCCTCAAGCATGCCGCCCAGCTCAATCTCTGTCATTCCTTCGCGCAGGAGCTCCGGTACCAGGGCGTAAACCCTCTTCTGGATCTCCGCGGCCTTTTCCATGAGCGCAATCTCGAAGGGTGATTTGAACTTACGCACCTCCCTGGTAAGCGGAGATGCATTGACAAACTCTACATCACCAAAAAGCCCTTTGAATTTCATCACATCGTTGTATGGTATGACATCGAGCTGCATCCCTATCCGTTTCATTGGTTTAATGTGGTCCAGGATATCCTTCATGGAACGCATCGGCAGTATCCGCTCAATGGGGGACTCTCTGCGCGCCCTTGATATCTCCCTTTTAACGAACAGGATGGGCTTGTCGTCAAGGGGCACGTAGAGGAGTGAATCCTGCATTGTACCGGAGAGGTAATAGTAATCGATCTTGTAATGAAAAAAGGCCCCGTCAATAGAGGCCTTTTCCATCAATACCTTTACCTTCTCAATCCTGCTGTCGATCTCTTCTTTCGGTGCGTACTGCATGATTCCTGACTACTTGTCTTTCCAGACCGGCTTTCTCTTTTCCATGAAGGCACTGATTCCTTCCCTGGCGTCATCCGTGGCCATACAGCCCTGCAAATAAATGATCTCGGAGGCCTTGAGCGCCTGGAGAAAATCCAGGCTCAGCCCTGCCCTGATCGCCTTTTTCGTCCACATCGCCACCGGCCTGCTCTTGTTCAGATAGTCCGCAAGATACTTCTCCACTTCTGTCTGAAAACCCTCAACAGGCAATACAACGGTCACGAGCCCTATGGCCTGGGCCTCTTTGGCGTTGATGATCTTGCCGGTCAAAAGAAGTTCGTAAGTCTTCTGGAGACCGATGATCTTCGGAAACCACGCTGCTGCCACAGGGGGGTAAACCCCGACGGCAATCTCAGGCTGTCCGATCCGTGCCTTCTCTGATGCAATGACGATATCGCAGAAGGACATGAGCTCACAGCCACCCCCGAGGGAACGACCGTTCACTACTGCCACGGTTGTCACGTCCATTTCAGTCATAAGGCGGAACATCCCGTGGAAGACCTCGATCATCTCGTTGACCTTGTCGGCCGTATGGTCAGCCACGTCAACGCCGTCACAGAATGCCTTCTCGCCGGCATGATCGAAAACGAGGAGCTGTACGGTGGGGTCTTTTTTTATCTCCGCAAGCACCTGGTTGATCTCCTTCATCATAACGATCGTCAGCCAGTTCGACGGCGGGACGTTCAATGTGATCTTTGCAACCTTGTCCTTTTTTTCATAGAGAATATGTTGAAATGCCATGGTATTTCTCCTTTCCTTTTACAACAAATACGCTATGCGCATAGCGCCAAGCGCCTTGCAATAAAAAAAGGGGGGCATAAAACCCCCCTATGGGTTCTTGTTGCTTTACTTCGCCTGCGGTTTGCCAAAGATCTTTTCGAAGTATGCTTCGTCGTTCAATGCGCCCTCTGCAATGAGCTGGCGGTTCTTGATGAAGTCGATGGTGTCCGTTCCGGTGATCTTCTTCGTGTTGAACGCGCCGAAACCGGCAAATGCCTCGCCCATCATATTTACTGCCAGCCAGTACCTGTGATCGTTCTTCATCGCATCCCAGAATGATTTCTTTTTCTGCCTGACACCGTCAATTGATTTCATCAAGCATCCGGGGAAGAGGTTCGCGAAGATCCAGACGACCCTGTCGACCTCTGCATCGAGGAGTGAGAAATCGTATTTGTTGTTTTTCAGTTGATCATTAACCCATGCCCTGGCATCTTTAGCTTCCTGGCCTGTCTTGGGCTCGCCGTAGACGATCTCGCCATCTTTTACAAAGGCGTCGGTGATAACCTGCGGGTTGCGTACCCAGTTGCCCTTGTCGTCTTTCAGGACGGGGATAGCCTTGGAGATGAGGTTTTTGGCCTTCATCTTGTATGCTGACCACATCTCACAGCTTACACAGCTCCACATCGCATCCTCTGCTGTAAGGAACCAGGGGAGGAAATCAGAGGAGCCGCCCACAGGGGCTGAACCGTGACGGGGACCTGCCTGGCCGAAGATTGCGAGGTCAGATGAAATGGCAAGGTCACAGGCAAGGCCGATCTCCTGGCCGCCGGCCACTCTCATGCCGTTCACCCGGCAGATAACCGGCTTTTTGCACATAAGGATCGAGTCGACCATGTTGTTAAAAAGTTCCATATACCAGCCGTATTCTTCCGGACGCATGCTGTAATACTCTGAATACTCTTTCGTGTTGCCGCCTGTGCAGAAGGCGTTCGGGCCTGTTCCGGTAAAAACCGTTGCCACTACTTCGCGGTCTGTTGAAGAATTCTCAAAACCTGCGATAACACCCTTTACCATCTCTGTGGTATAGGAGTTGTACTGTGCAGGGTTGTTAAGTCTGATCCATGCAACATAAAGACCCGGCACTACATTGCCCTTAGGATCCTTCAGGGGTCTCTTTTCGTACACTGTGGAGGGAGCTTCTGTGCCCCACCACTGCGCACCATGTCTGTCATGATTTTTTAATCCGCCTTCTCTTGGCATCCATTCTAATCCCATATGTTTCCTCCTCTAAGGTATTTTATTTAAAAATCGGGTTTCAGGACAACCCGTTTTTCAGGCGAACCTGCTTTATGTATCTCGTCAAATGTTGCCGCTATGGTGCTCATAGGCCTTACTTCGACGAAGGGGTCGATCACGATCTTCTTGGAGAGAACCATGTCGAGCACTATCGGATAGTATTCAGGCAGGCAACCCCATGTTCCGATTATCTCGGCATCAAAGGCCATCAGCTTGGAGAACATATACTCGCTCTTTGCCATTCCGAATCCGACAAGGATCAATTTTCCTACAAATGAAAGCAGGTCGAGTGCCAGTTCCTGTCCCGCCTTAGTCCCTGTTACCTCAAAGATCTTCCAGCCTGTATTGGCAAGGCCTTTGGATTTTACGAAGTTTCTCCACTCGCCGACGACGTCCTTGTTCGTCTTGTCGAGGGTGCTGATCACGTGGTCACAACCATAGCTGAGCGCCCTTTCGAGCTTCTTCGGATTCCTTGCAATGCCGATAACGGTCTTTGCGCCGAGCGCCTTCACGGTCTGCGCCATGTAGACACCGACCCCACCGGTTGCACCGATGACAATCACGTTATCGCCAGGCTGCAGATCAGCCCTTTTTGCTGCCTGGTACGGGGTGGTTACCGCATCCGCGACAACTGACAACTGTTCGAGTGCATACCCTTTTCTGTCAGACACAAGACAAAGGTCAACGGTAGGAACGGGGATATGGCTTGAAAAACCGCCGTAGACGCCGATTGAGTTGCCGGGCATCTTCTGGGCAAGACATCTGTTGCCTCTTCCTGTTTTGCAGAGGATACACTTTCTGCAGGGCATAACCGCGGGAATGATCACTTCCTTGCCGATCCATGCGGGATCGCCGGCTACTACCACACCGCTGATCTCATGGCCGAGGGCCAGAGGCGGTTTACTGACCGTCGGAACGCCGTCATAGAAATATCCAAGGTCGGTATGGCATACACCACACCCTGCGACCTCTACGAGAACCTCGTCCTCTCTCAGTTCAGGAACGGGAATCTCTGCCATAGCAAGCTTTCCGGGTGTAGTCTCTTTTGTTTCTCTGTTAAAAACTGTCGGTTGAACCATCTGCCACTGTTTTATTACCTTCGGTACATCAGCCATTACAACACCTCCTTATATATTTGAAATGAAAAGAGTATCACCTCCTCTATCCTTTACGTCATACCATAACCGCCGTCTACGCACAAAAGCTGCCCTGTTACGTAGCGTGAGTCGTCTGATGCAAAAAATACAAAGGCCGGTGCTACATCTTCCGGTTCAGCATATCTGCCGAGGAGAATCCTGCGTACATAGATCTCTTTCAGTTTCTCGTCTGTGGATATCTTCTCTGTCATGTCTGTCGTAACGATACCAAGGGAGATAACATTTGCCGTAACGTTGAACTTCGCGAGCTCCCGCGCCATGGATTTTGTCATTGACACGATGCCTCCCTTTGCGGCGCTGTAGTTGATCTGTCCGATGGTCCCGACAATGCCCGCAACAGAGGTAACATTAATGATCCGCCCATAATTCTGTTCCATGAAATACTTTGAGGCTGCTTTAACGGTCAGCCAGGGGCCTCTCATCTGGACATTGACGACCTCATCCCATACTTCAACGGACATCTTGTGGAGCATCGCGGGTTTTGAAATGCCTGCATTGTTCGCTATGATGTGGATTGAACCAAAGTTCTGTACACAGGCCTCGACGATCTTCCGGGCGTCGGCTTCCTGTCCGACATCGCCTTTCACTGCCACGGCCTTCCTCCCCATATTCTGGATCATTTCCACTACTTCATTGGCGGCCTTTTCATTTCCTGCGTAGTTAACAATAACATTTGCCCCTTCCTGAGCATAAGCCAGACTGATCGCTCTTCCTACACCCCTTCCACCGCCTGTAACTACAGCATTTTTTCCCTCTAATTTCATGACGGCCCCTCTCCTTTTTTGAATTTGTGAAAATTTTAATTAAGACTTATATTATATGTTAAAAAGAATCTATGTCAAGACAAAAAGCATAGTTATTAAGGACTTTTTGCATATCCTTACGGTCCTGCTTTTCCCTAAGTTTTATATTGCAAATTTTTCACAGATATTCCATCATTGAAGAAGCGAAAAAAGCTTTCTGCAGACTGCGAGAAGAATCAGGTTAAGGTTGAGGTTAAGGTTGAGGAGAAACAGGATTTTTTAAACTTAGCCTCAGCCTCAACCTTGACCTGATTTTTTTGCTGATTGCTGACAGCTGAAAGCTTATTTTAAACAGGAGGTTACGGATGGAGGTTGTATTAGAAACATACAAGGATGATATCTACACGATCACCCTCAACAGACCGGAAAAGAAGAACGCCATGGACTATGACCTGCTCCATGGTCTCTATGGGGCATTAAAGAATGCCGATGGTCAGAAGGCGCCGCTCGTTGTGATACGCGGGTCCGGGAAGGCATTCTGCTCCGGCGGCGATATTATTGCCTTCAAAGAGGCCCCGGACACCGAGGCCTTGATCGACGCCGAGGCCGGTATACTTCATGAAAGCATCAGGCTCATCAGAAATATCAATGCCATCGTCATCGCGGTCATAGAAGGGGTAGCTGTCGGGGCAGGTGTCGGCCTCACACTGGCATGTGACCTTTCCATTGCAACCAGGAATACGATAATGAACATGGGCTACAGACGGATCGGGCTTACACCTGACGGAGGCGGCAGCATATTCCTCTCCAGGCTTGTAGGGGCGAAAAGGTTCAACGAACTCTATCTCTTTTCGCGGAATATTGCTATGGCAGAGGCAAAAGAGCTCGGACTTGTCAACGTCGTCTGTGAAGAAGAAGAACTGGAGGCAAAGCTCGCGGAGATGATCAAGGGCCTGAAAGCCCTTCCGATGGAGACAATAGGCTGTTTTAAAGACCTCGTAAACCACTCGCTTTTTCACGGACTGGACATACATCTCGACAAAGAAAGGTTCTATGTGTCGCAACTGGGCGGTAAAGAGCTGTTCAAACAGAGACTGGAGGAGTTCTTCAAAAAGAGGTAGGGCGCGGGTACATTGCAAGAAGAATCAGGCTAAGGTTGAGGTTGAGGAGAACAAGAATTTACTTAACCTTAGCCTGCTTTTTGCTGATGGCTGTTAGCTGATAGCTGCCGTAAGGGGCGATTTCGTCAAACCGGGACAGACTGCAAGCCCCGGTAATTTACAAGGAGGGTTCACATGGACTTAGTCGGAAGGGTCAAGGAGATCATTTTTAAACCAAAAGATGCATGGGAACAGATCAAGGGAGAGGAAACAACGATCAAAGACCTGTATATATCGTATGCAGCTATCCTCGCGATCATTCCACCTGTTGCCACCTTCATCGGATGGTCTATCGTCGGCATGTCCTTCATGGGTTTCAGCTACAGGATACCGTTTATGAGCGGTATCAGTTATGCTGTCTTCCATTACATACTATCCCTTGCCGGCCTTTATCTTGTGGCATTCATCATCGATATACTGGCACCAAATTTTGGTTCCCGAAAGAACATGGTCAATGCCATGAAGGTTGCCGTCTATGCAAACACCCCGAACTGGGTTGCGAGCGTCCTCTTTATCATTCCCGCCCTTTCACCCATTGTTATGATCGCCTCGCTGTATTCTCTCTACCTCTTCTACCTTGGTCTTCCTGTCCTCATGGAGACCCCGAAAGAGAAAACCGTTGGGTATATTATTGTTATCATTATCGTGAGCATCATCGTCTTTTACCTGACCGGGACAATCGCCCGCATCGTTATACCCGGCAGG
The DNA here is from genome assembly GCA_028713955.1 of Syntrophorhabdaceae bacterium. Classification (NCBI taxonomy): domain Bacteria; kingdom Pseudomonadati; phylum Thermodesulfobacteriota; class Syntrophorhabdia; order Syntrophorhabdales; family Syntrophorhabdaceae; species Syntrophorhabdaceae bacterium. The sequence goes on along the minus strand of JAQTNJ010000149.1, from coordinate 43 downwards.
GGAATGATGATACCGTAACGACACAGCAAAACCCGTGAGGCGT
>JAQTNJ010000148.1 GCA_028713955.1 Syntrophorhabdaceae bacterium | reverse complement strand
TTGGTCTCGATGAATTCACGGGCAGTACCGCGGTGGCAACGCTCTGTGCGGAGATTAAGCAGGATAAGTATGCCCTGGAGCCAAAGTCACATGACAACACCGTTGAGCGCCTTAACGAAATTTTGCGAACGCCAAAATTCTATGATGTCTGTTTGAAGAAGAAAGACCCGATAGACCTGACACCTTATACCAAAAAACTTATTACGGCAACGAGGGAGATGCGGAACAAAAAGTTTAAAGAACTGAATCCCGATCAGCAGCGGAGGATCATAGAGCTGAACCGGTTGGTATTACACAAGGTCTATCCACAGACCTGCCCGAGGTTGCGGAAGAGGTTTATTTTCAGTGATCCCCAGGAAGTAAGAATTGCTTACGATTCCGGTGAGATCGATCTCCATGCGCGGATAAAGGTCAGGCTTGATGGACTTATGGAAGAGACAACGGTAGGAAGGGTCATTTTACGGGATGTTATAGAAAATGCCCTGATGGAGCTGGAAGAAGGAAAAAGGCAGTCAGTAATGAGAGAACTTTTCAGCTTGATAAAAGATGCGCCGATGGACAAGAAGAACATTGGCCAGCTTGTCGATAAATGCTACAGGGAGGCTGGTGAGAAATGCACCGTTATTCTCTCGGACAGGTTGAAGGACCTCGGCTATTATTACGCCACGCTTGGAGGCATATCAATCAGCATTGACGATATGAAGGTTCCTGTTAAGAAGAAGGAGCTGATAGAGCGTGCCAACAAAGATGTCCTTGTAGTGCAAAAACAGCACTCTGAGGGCCTCATTACCGATGGTGAGCGATATAACAAGGTCATAGATATCTGGGCCAATGTCACGGAGGAGATCGCAAAAGAACTGATGGATGAGCTCGGTTCTGAAATAGTCCTTGACCCTGAAGGAAATCCGGTTATAGGGCCCAACGGGAAACCCGAGCTTCAGAACAGCAGAAACCCCATATTCATCATGGCTAATTCCGGGGCAAGGGGAAACGCGCAACAGATCAGACAGCTTGCAGGTATGAGAGGACTCATGGCCAAACCTTCCGGCGAGATCATCGAGACACCGATCAAGAGCAATTTCAGGGAAGGGCTCGACGTGCTGCAGTATTTTATATCGACCCATGGGGCGCGTAAAGGTCTTGCCGATACCGCGCTGAAAACGGCGAACTCCGGATACCTTACAAGAAGGCTTGTCGATGTCGCCCAGGATGTTGTGGTAAATGAGTATGACTGCGGAACGATCGATTATATTGAGGTGGGATCGCTGATTGAAGGCGGCGAGATCATTGAACGGCTTGACGCAAGGATCCTCGGCAGGGTCGCACACGAAGATCTCAAAGACCCTGATGGCGGGATCATCGTGAGGAAGAATGAAGAGATCAGAGAGCAACATCTGAAGGCAATCGAAGAGGTTTATGAAAGGGTGAAGATACGGTCAGTGCTCACCTGCCGCTCCAGGAGGGGTGTCTGTGAGCTCTGTTACGGACGTGACCTTGCACGGGGACGGCTGGTAAGTATTGGCGAAGCCGTAGGGATCATTGCAGCCCAATCTATTGGAGAACCTGGAACACAGCTGACAATGAGGACATTCCACATTGGGGGAGCCGCTTCGAGGAGGGTTGAACAATCCACAATAGAAACGCGGAGCGAAGGGTACATAAAACTGATGAGCGTGAAGGTCATTAAGAATAAGGATGGTATCCCCGTGGTGATGAACAGAAACGGTGAGATTGCCATTATGGATGAAACCGGAAGGGAAAGGGAAAAGTTTAGTGTTCCATATGGGGCGAGACTGCTTGTCAATGAAAAGGAGAAAACAAAACTGACAAAGGACCCCGCTGAGAATATTATGAAACAGAAGCTTGCAGAATGGGATCCTTATACAATCCCTATCCTTTCAGAAGTAACCGGGAAGGTAAAATTTGGTGATATCTTTGAGGGAGACACGATGCAGGAGAGCAAGGACGAGGTGACCGGTCTTTCCTACAAGGTCATCATCGAGCCGAAGAATCCTGATTTCCGCCCAAGGATATCGATCAAAGATGACAAAGGCAAAACTATCATTATACCAAACTCAACGAGTCCGGCGCGCTATATGCTGCCCATCGGCGCGCATATCATGGTCAACGAAGGCGATATGCTCCATGCGGGCGATGTTGTGTCAAAGATACCGAGGGAGACGACAAAGACAAAGGATATCACCGGCGGTTTGCCGAGAGTTGCCGAGCTCTTTGAGGCAAGAAAGCCGAAAGAGAGCGCCATAGTAAGCGAGATTGACGGCATGGTCTCATTTGGAAAGATGATGAAAGGGAAAAGAGAGATTATCGTCAACCCTGAGTCGGAGCACGTTGAACCCAAGAAATACACCATTCCGAGAGGGAAACATATCATCGTCCATGAGGGTGATTATGTAAAGGCCGGCGAGGCATTAATGGATGGGCCGAAGAATCCACATGACGTGCTGCGCATCCTTGGTATTCAGGAGCTTGCCCGTTATCTTGTTGATGAAATACAGGAAGTGTACCAGTTGCAGGGAGTGAAGATAAACGACAAACACATCGAGGTTATCGTGAGACAGATGCTGAAGCGCGTCAAGATCAAAAGCGTAGGCGACACGAACTTTATCATCGATGATTTTGTTGAGAAATGGATCTTTGAAGAGGAAAATGAACGTGTTCAGGGTAAAGGCGGAAAACGCGCAGAGGCTGAGTCGTTATTCCTCGGGATAACAAAAGCTTCCCTGATCACCGATAGTTTTATTTCAGCAGCCAGTTTCCAGGATACAACAAAGGTCCTCACGCAGGCTTCAATAGAAGGAAGGGTCGATTACCTGAAGGGACTGAAAGAGAACGTTATTATGGGAAGGATCATTCCTGCCGGGACCGGTTTTATAAAATACAGGAACTACGACATGAATCCCATTAGTGGTTCCGAGGAAAATCGCCTGGAACCGTCAGATATTAAGGTTTCGTAATTTTCGTTCAGCGATAATAGCTTCCTCGCTTTTCGGATAGAGCTCTATAATCCTCTTAAGGAGGGTTGTAGAGCTCTTTTTGTCTTTGGTCTGATTAAATGCCTCTGCCTGGGAAAGAAGCGCCCGGGGGGCCTTCTCGCTTTTTGGATATTTGTCGATAATCTCCTGGAAAGAGACGATTGCCTTTTCATAGTTTTTCAGATTCATGTAGCTTTCACCTGTCCAGTAGAACGCATTAGGCACGAGCGGGGTCCCGCCGTATGATTCGGTAAACTTTGTAAACTTGATGATCGCCTCATCATAAGCCCCTTTCTGGTAAGCGTCAAAGGCATCTTTATAGGCGCTTTCATACTTTGCGTCAGTTGCCGGTGAACCTGGTTCGGTTGCCAACCCGGCGGGTACCGTATTTGGTTTTTTCTGGGCGCCCAGCATGGTTTTTGTTTCATTCCAGTAGGTCCTTAACTGGTATTCCAGCTCATCGAGCTTGCCCAGGATGCTCTTTATCTTTTCATCCCTGCTCTCAACGGCAGCATAGACACTGACGACCTGTTTACCGACATTTTCATTATCTTTTGAAAGTTGCGCCAGCTTTGCGTTCGTTTCCTGTTTGAAGCTATAAAGATCGTTCTGCAGGAATGACAGGTTGCTCTGCAGCTGTGTCGTCTGTTCCTCTGTTGCGCAACCTGCTGCTGCCAGCGCAATAACAATAATAATGACGGCGTATTTGTACATGGTTTACCCCTTCTGGTCGATTTTAAAATGGGCACGTCTGTTTTTTGCCCAGGCATCCTCGCTATGGCCTGTATCGGAAGGTGTTTCCTTGCCGTATGAGACTGTTTTGATCCTCGACCCCTCGACGCCCATCTTGACGAGATGTTCCTTTACCGATTCCGCACGTTTTTGACCGAGAGCGAAGTTGTATTCCACGGTGCCCCTCTCATCGCAATGTCCTTCCACGATGATCGCCGCTGTCTTCGATTGTTTCAGCCAGTTGCCTACTGCCTGGAGCTTCGGCAGTTCCGACCCCTGGATCGTATAGCTGTCGAATTCGAAATAGATGTCCTGTTGCGAAAGGGATGTTCTCATCTTCTCCTCAAGCATTCTCAGTCTGTCTCTTTCTGCCCTCGCCAGTTCTTCCGCTGTGACATCGCCCCCCCTATCTTTTCCGCTGGTGTCCGTTGTTACGCCAGCGCCCTGACCCTGACCGGGTGTTGTTTTATACGTCGGCTGAACTACTTTCGGAGCGCATCCGGCAAACATAACGGCACATACAATCGATAGTACGAAAAAATATTTCATGTTACCTCCTTTTTACGGCGCGAACTTCGGCTGTTCCTCGTTATTATCAGTAAATTTCAACAATCTTTTGTTTTCTCCATTGTACAGCATCGTGTGCAGGCTGTATCTCCCTCCTGCCTGCGAGGAGAATAGTATATATCTTCCACAGGGAGAGAATTGCGGTGAATCGTTGAGGGCGCCGCCATTTGTCAGGACCCTCTGGTTTGAGCCGTCGGCATTCATGATTGATATTTCAAAAGCACCTTCGATCTTCGACACGAAGGTTATGAGGTCGCCTTTTGGTGAGAATGAGGGCGCGCTGTTGTAATTCCCGTAATACGTGAGCCTCTTGATATCCCCTGATGCAATATCCCGGACGAATATCTGGGGACTTCCGTACATATCGGACACAAAGAGCAGTTTTGAGCCGTCAGGTGAGAACGATGCCGATGTGGCGATCCCTTCCCTCTGCAGTATGGTCCTTTTCTCTTTTGTTGCTATGTTGTATGTATAGATGGTCGAGTTCTTGCCGACTGTATGCGAATATACAAGGGTCGAATTGTTCAGCCATGATGAACAGATCTTCATGCCGTCGCTTCTATCCACGTAAATCTCTCTCCCCCCCTCCATGTCTTTCACGTAAAGATTCGGCCTCCCGTCCTTGTATGAGGTATAGGCGATGTACCTCCCGTTCGGGGATACCGAAGGGGCAACAGAGATGCTATTGTAATTGGTGATCTTTTTCAGGTTAAATCCATCGATGTCTGCCATGTATACTTCTTTGAGGTTCCTTCTTCCACTAACAAAAACTACCCGGGAACTCATGATGCCCTTGTCGCCGGTGACGGTGAGCAGGATGTCATCAGCAAGCCGGTGGACGAGCCTCCTCCAGTCTTCCTGTCTTGAGCGGTATCTTTTTGCAAGCATCATGGAACCGTCGAGGGTATCATAGAGGAACGCCTCGAGGATAACCTCGCCGTCTTTGAGCTGGAATTTGCCTTTACAGAGAAGCTCGATCCCCACTGAACGCCAGCTTCCAAAGTTGATCTCCTGTTTTTCCACTCCTTCGTTAAGGAACTCTTTATCGAGGAGTGATTGCGGCGCGACGATAAAAAACCCTGACAGATCGAGGTCTTTGTTCAAAAGGTCGCTCATGTCTGTCTGGAGTCTGTCTGCTTTGTCGCTCTTGAAGTATGGCACGGCAACGGTTATTTTTTTAAAACTTCTTCCATAGATATCAAGATATACCCGCGCCTCAGCAGCCTCTGCCATGAAAACGCCTGCAGTGAAAATGACGCAGAGGGTGAGGATAATCCATTTACCTTTTTTCATGCTTTCTCCATTTGTCTACTATGTCGAGGAGCGCCTTTATCGGCGGCGAAATCGTCTTCCCCTTTTTTGTCACAATATAGAAGGACCTTACAATATTAGGCAATCCTTCAATATTTAAACATTTCAGGTTGTTATTTGCAAGTTCATGAACGATTGCCATCTTTGAGACGTACGAAACGCCCATACCGCTTTTAACCGCCTCCTTTATCGCCTCCGTATCTGTTAATTCGGCGATGACCTGCAGTTCCGGGAACACGTTGATTTTTAATCTTTTCAGCGATGATTCGAAATGATTTCGCGTGCCCGATCCCTGTTCCCTGATAATGAGGGGGTAATCTTTTAACTGTTTAATGTGGATCGTATCGGGGAAAGAGAGCGGCGCGATCATGACGATTATGTCATCAAGGAATTTTTTATATTCTATCTTTTTTGTCTCATATTTTGCCCCCACGAAGCCAACATCGATCTCGCCTTCCTCCATCTTCTGAAGAATGGCTTTTGTATCAGCGATGATGAGCCTGAACCGGATACCATTGTACAGTTGCTTAAAGATATTCAGCAATCCGGGCAGGATATAAACCCCGGGGATATTGCTTGCCCCCACCGTGATATCGCCTTTTTGCAGACCTTTAAATGCGGCAATCGCATCAATGGTCTCCTTTTTAAGACCCAGGAAATCCTTCGCATACCGGAGAAGGATCTCCCCTGCCCTGGTGAGTACGACAGTCCGCTTTGTCCTGTCAATAAGCTTTACGCCGAAATAGCGCTCGAGGTCGACGATCTGCTTGCTGACCGTTGGCTGAGTGAGAAACAGCTCCTCGGCTGCCTTCGTAAAGCTTTTTAACTCCGCTATCTTCACAAACGTTTCGAGGTGTCTTAAATCCATTGGTTAAAATTAAGATATATATTCCGCTAATGCAACAAAAATGATAGGGAAAAAACAACCCTCATAGCTTATGCAAATCCTAAATCCTAATATCGAAATCCTAAACAAGCACAAATGTTCAAAATTCAAGATGTGTCGGGCGTTTTTAGTTTGGAACATTTGATATTTGAATTTAGAAATTGTTTAGAATTTGGTGCTTAGAATTTAGAAATTGCCATGAGCCATCAGATATGAGCCAAGCATTCATAAAACATTTGACAAGGGACGCCCCTGTGGGCTACGCTAAAAGCGTTTTGTAAGTCTGGTTTTTACAAACCGAGGCAAACGGTGAAGGGCGCGATCAGGATAGAACAGGAAAGATGCAAGGGCTGTTTGCTCTGTATTGAGTTCTGCCCGAAGAAGGCGATCTTCCTCTCAAATATATTAAATTCCAAGGGATATTTTGTCGCTTCTTTTGAAGAAAGCAGGGAATGCACAGGGTGTGCCACCTGCGCGATCATGTGTCCTGAGGTCGCGATAGAGGTATTCAAGAATTGAAGAAACTCATGAGCGGCAACGCGGCGCTGGGTGAAGCGGCGGTCCTTGCCGGCTGCACATGCTATTTCGGGTACCCCATTACCCCGCAGAACGAACTGACAGAATACATGGCAAAACGAGTACCGGAAGCCGGAGGAATATTTATTCAATCTGAAAGTGAGATCGCGGCGATCAACATGGTCCTTGGAGCAAGCGTGGCGGGGGCTCGTGCCATGACATCGTCAAGCAGCCCCGGCATGAGCCTGAAACAGGAAGGCATCTCTTATCTCGCGGCAGACGAACTCCCGGCAGTTGTTGTTAACATGATGAGAGGCGGACCTGGTATGGGAAATATCTCTCCCGCCCAGTCCGATTATCTGCAGGCTACGCGCGGCGGCGGCCACGGCGATTACAAGACGATCGTTCTTGCGCCGGGATCGGTCCAGGAGTTGACCGATATTGTTCCCCTCGCGTTTGATCTTGCCGATGCGTACAGGAATCCTGTCATTATCCTCGGTGACGGGATGCTGGGACAGATGATGGAGCCGGTGAGTTTTGATAACATAAAACCCGCTAAAGATTATCCGAAGGATTATATCCTGACTGGTGCGAAAGGAAGACCTTCACGGATGGTCCGTTCCCTTCTCTTTGATACGAAGGAAGAGGAGGAGCATAACTGGAAACTCTTCAGAAAGTATCAGCGGATGGAGCAGAACGAG
>JAQTNJ010000147.1 GCA_028713955.1 Syntrophorhabdaceae bacterium | reverse complement strand
ATCAAGGCGACGGGGGCGGATATCGTGGTAACGGCATGTCCGGGCTGCATGATAAACCTTATTGACAATGTGTTGCAGAACAAGATGCCCCAGAAGGTGTACCATCTGCTGGAGCTTGTTGAGTAGTAGGGTTCAGGTTTAAGTAATATCTGGATTAGTGTGCCGGTTTCGGAGGAACTAAAGATCTTCCGGAACCGGCACTGTTATAAGCTGCCCTCCAAACGAGGAAGCGACACGATCCAGTCTGCGGCAATCGCAGATTCAGGTAGTTTCCTCTTCCAGAAAGGATAACTTTTGATCTTTCCGGTAAACGACGGCCTGGCAGGCAGCTATCTTCCGATCTCCAGCGTCATTTTTCTCAACTACCTCTATGGCATAGGTTGCAATGCGCTTGCTCCTGCTTTCTTCCTTAGCTTCGACGACAAGAAGGGAATTAATCGCAGGAGACGCAAGGAAGGTAACATTGAGGTTTAAGGCCACGGCAACCGTGCCATGAGAGTTTGATGCGGCGCTGAAGGCTTCATCGATAAGAGAAAAGATCGCCCCTCCGTGAACCAGGCCGACGAAGTTTGTCATTTTTTCTGAATACCTTGTTTCCATTACCGCATAACCGGGACCAATGTCCCGCAGCCTGATGCCCATGTGATTGGCATAAGGCTCATTTTTTATTTCTTTCCTCAGCGACTCAAATATATCCTTCGTCATAGATTTACCTCCCGTAATCCTCGATCTGGTGTCTCCCTCTTCAGGTGGTAGTTCCTTTGCCATTTCCGCCACTCTCGCATGCTCGATATTATTACGACCTCTGTTCGCTTGTCAATTATTACAGCTTGAAATGGAGCAAAATTTTAGCAGAAGGCGCCAGGAAAGACCTTCATGGGTTAAAATTACCGGTCTAAATCCTTACTGCTTCATTATAGGCAGATTGGATGGCGGTCATGGCATTTCCTATTCTATGGCAATCTCCTATGGTGTAAACCTCACGGATCTGATCTTTTAAGGCCTCGGCAAGATCATTGTCCAATGTTTCACCGACACTGATGATGACGGTATCGGCATCAAGGAGGAAGATGATGCCCGCTTTTTCAAGAAGGATACCCCGGTCATTGATCTCCTTTACCCTGGCGTCGCTGCAAACCCGAATATTGGCCCGAAAGAATCGTTTCAGCAGATATCCTCGAGACGTAAAACCCATGCCGGGTACCACAGCGTTTCTCTCTGTAACGATATTCACGAGTTTGCCTTGCGATGCGAGGTATTCAGCGGTATCAACGGCAGCATATCCGGCCCGGCAGGCATAGGAGCAGGTAGAATGCATATCCGTCAAATCACCGTCTATAGGAGCTATAGTGGCCTTACAGGAGAAAGAACAATGGTGGCTGCATGTCCAGATAACAATCCTGTTCCCTGCCTGTACCCGACCACTCATGACATCTTCAGCGGAGACCACATTGGGTCCTTTTGCCCCCTGGATCTTTTTCGGAATTACCGGTCTGGTGCCGACAGCGATAAAGGCCGCATCGGGTTTTTCCTTCTTCATAGATTCGGCAGTCGCCTCCGTCTCCAGAAAAATCTTTACGCCTGCCATGGGAAGTGTCCGCTCATAATATGAAAAGAGGCGCTCTACCTCCATCTTTGAAGGAGATGCGGCAGCCAGTCGATATGCCCCGCCGAGACGATTTCCTTTCTCGTAGAGGGTCACATCGTGGCCTCTTTTGGCTGCAACCAGGGCTGCTTCACATCCAGCAGGGCCCCCTCCGGCCACGAGCACCTTTTTCTTTTTTGAAGTTTTCCCCAAATCGTCGATAGGTACCTCATCCATCCGGCCGGCAGCGGGGTTTACAAGACAGGTGGTTGGGGAAAGCATCCACAGGATATCGAAACATCCCTGGGCGCACCAGATACAGGGCAATATCTCCCCTGCCCGTCCTTCCAGCAGTTTATTGCCGTAATCAGGGTCCGTAATATAAGGCCTTCCGATACAGACAAAATCCGCCTGTCCGCCGGCAACAATCTTTTCCACCATATCTTCGTCAATTCTTTTGGCAATCATCACAGGGATGTTGACAGTCTTCTTGATCCCCTCAGCCATGTAGACCCAGGAGCCGCGAGGTGAAGCCATGGTCTGGTCATGGAGGGGGTGATCCGACTCCCTGAGCCCGGCAGAAATGTTGATACAATCTGCACCGGCCTTTTCGAGGGCAACCGATATCATTCTGGAATCAATGGCTGTAACTCCTCCGGACGGAGCGTAGTCATCCCCGTTAATGCGGCAAAGGACGGGATAGTCCTGGCCGCATTGCAGTTTTATCTCCTGAACAATCTCACATGAGAACCTGATCCCACCCTCCAGTCCACCATATTCGTCCGTTCTCGTATTAAGTGCAGGGGAAAGAAAGGCGCTCACGAGGTATCCGTGGGCACAGTGGACCTCCACGGCATCGAAGCCTGCCCTCTTGACCCTCAACGCCGCTTCGCCGAAGCGCCTGATGATATTTTTACATTCGTAGAGGGTCAGTGCACGTGGTTGGTCGTACAGTAGTTGAGTGCTGGCAGCCCCGGAGCAGGAAACTGGCTGGGAACCGCTGATAGCTATGCTCGTCTGCCTTCCGGCATGCATGATCTGAAAGGCGATCTTCGTTCCATGTCGATGGACCTCGTCCGCCAACCTTTTTAACGTAGGAATATATTTGTCATCTGAGACAGCGCTGTTGAGAATATTTCTGGCGCCCGGATAATCAATAGCAGCACCCTCCAGGATCAACAAGCCGGCTCCGCCTTTGGCCCTCAGGCCATAGTAATGTACGGCTTGATCTGTAAAATGGCCCTGGAAGGTATAATTGGTGCACATGGCGGGTATGACCAGCCTGTTCTTCAACTCCATTGTTCCTATCTTGCCGGGCCTTGTTAATGATGTTGGCTTTGTACTCATTACTTCTTCTCTTGCCGGCTCACATGTATTGAGGGAGCCAGGTCACAATGCTGGGGAAGAGAATGAACAGGGCTAATCCTATAAAGGTTATAAAGAGATATGGCAGAGATGAACGATAAACATCCATCATGGTTGTCCCCTTCGGGGCATTGCCCTTCATAATAAAAAGAAGCAGCCCAAAGGGAGGGGTGAGAAGGCCCAGGGAGATACTGACGAGCATCAATAGTCCCATCCATATGGGATCAAAACCCAGGGCGGCAGTGATAGGCATGAATATGGGAACAGCGATCATGATCATGGCGATCTGGTCGAGGAAGCATCCCATGATGATCAAAAGGGCCTGCATAATGGCAACAATGACAATAGGGGGAACGGATAAATTGGTGACTAATTCAACAATGCCCCTTACAATGCCCGTGAAACTCAAGAGCTGGCTGAAGGCAACGGAACCACCGACAATCATAAGGATCATTGTGGAGATAGCAAGGGCGCCGGTAGCAGATTTAATTATCATCTGCATGGTCAATTTTCTATAACAGGCTGCCAGGATAAAACTGGTGAGTGCACCCAGGGCAGATGCCTCTGTTGGAGTTGCTACACCGGTAAAAATACTCCCGAGAACAGAAAGCACAATCGCCGCCAATGGTACTACATAGATCAGGAAGTCTTTGCCGAGGCTCGATTGGGAGGTTATCACCTCCCCCATGGGAGCCAGGGACGGATTGCGCACACAGGAAATAATGATATAAGAGAGATAAAGCCCGGCCAGAATGAATCCGGGGATAAAACCGGCGAGCAGGAGCTTTCCCACCGATATGCCTCCCTGAGCGCCAAGGATAACGGCAAGGGTGCTGGGCGGGATGATGACGGCGAGCATGCCGCCCGCCATGATGGGCCCCATGGAGAGCGACTTGGAATAGCCCCGCCTCTCCATATCGGGTACCAACAGGGAGCCGAGCATGGCACAGGCTCCCAGGGCCGAACCGCTGAGCGTTGCAAAGATGGCGCCTGCACTGACGGCAACGACACTCAACCTCCCGGGGAGACGGACCATCATCCTCTCTAAAACATCAAGGGCACGGCTGGCCATTCCTGAACGGAAGATGGCCTCCCCCATGATGGTGAACAAAACGACAGGGCATAACGTGAATACGCCGATCGAATCAAACATGCTCCTGACCAGTGCATCGATACCTGCCAGACCACCCATAAAAAGCAGGATGCCCACGGCATCGACGATTAAGAAGGCAACGAATACGGGGAGCCCGGACAAGAGGGTAATAAATAATATACTCCCGATGATCAGCAGCAGAAATTGCCATTCCATGAAACCCTCCTATATTTGGTATAAAGACAACCCAAATAAATCTATTTCTTGTTTGCCTCTCTAAAGTAGCTGTAGGACAGCTTTACAGATTCAACGAAAAGAAAGAAAAAACCAACAGGGATGATGGCGCAGAGCATCCATTTGGGGAATGTGTAGACCTTCACCTGAAGCATCCCCGACGCATAATTTTCCCAGGTAACGACACCACTGAGGATCAACAGGAACAAGCTAATGGATGCTGTGATTATGTAGAGAATCCCTTCGACAATGGACCTGGTCCGGTGATCTTTTATCAAATCTAAGATGACGTCAATCCTTGTATGCCCCCGATTCTTCAAGAGCCACCCTGCGCTGAAGAAGGTGAGGACGATGAGGCTGTATTCTGCCACCTCTAAGGCCCACCCAACTACAAAAGGTGTGAACCTGATCAAGACCGATAACGAAACGTAGATGACCATTGCTACAACCAGAAATCCGCCTATGACAGCCAGACCGTCACGAACAAAATTATAGACATGTACCAAACCCGAGATTACTAGTTTCATTACTTTCCTCCATTGTAGGAAGAGCTAGGGGCCAAAGGGGGCTGTGATACATCAGCTCCCTTTGGCGGTCCATCATTATTTTTCTAACGCCTGCAGTTCCTTTACTCTCGGAGATTTCTGCAGCGCAGCCTTCCAGCCCTCCGTGTAGGCCATGTTGATATACCACTTTTCATCGGCCGGGGAGAACTTGATCTCTTTCATGCCCTTGGCCAATAAATCTTTTGTAATATCGGCCTGCCCCTTGATCTGGGCATCATAGGTCATATGCTCATATTCCATCATGGCTTTTGTCAGGACATCACGCTGAGCAGGATCAAGGGAATCCCATTTCTTCTTGTTCATCATCACGTATACATCCACTGTCCAGAAGGGAGGACCCCAGATATACTTGCAGACTTCCTGCCAACCCCAGGTTCTGATCTCGCGGCCTCCCCACCAGAAGCCGTCAACGGTACCTCTTTCGAGTGCCGTATAAACCTCACCGCCCGCCGTGTTGACTCCCGTGGCGCCCAGGGCTTTGATCAAAGGTACATAGATGGGAACAACGCCCGTGGTATATGCCCCGGCAGTGTACTCAATGTCAACGACACCTTTCTGGAGCGAAGCGGCTCCCTCAAAAGGATTGAAGACCTCGGGGCCGCCGACATACCGTGCTTTCAGATTTACGGCTTTCCCTTTTTCGTTGATCATGGAGATCAGTAACTGCAAACCCGGTGTGGAGGGGTCTGCTTTTTCGGGCCAGGCCGACCATATTTTCAGCTCTTCTGCTTTGGGGGCTGCGTTTACGAGATTTCCCATACCAAATACGATTAAAGCAACCAATACTGCGACTAGAAATACTGAAGATCTGTTTTTCATATTTTGTTCCTCCTTGTCTTTGAAACGTTTGGTTTGAAACATTTTCTGCAACCGAGCTACTTTTTAATCTGAAATGATCAACCCCTCCTTTCTAGCTCATGGAGAATTTTGTTTCCCCTGGCTCTCTTCCCCCCTCAGGATATCGCTTCTGAAAGCGATATCAAAATATTATCCCAGCTTGGTAACAATTTCCTTGAATCGCTCAGGAATAATGAGGATCGGGCACATTGCCTTTCTCATAACCTTTTCCGCTGTGCTTCCAACAATTGTTTTTGCCCAGCCTGTTTCTCCGTGTCGACCGAGGATAACTATGTCGCATTTTTTCTCATTAATAAAATCCAAAATTTCCAGATAGGGGGAACTAGCCATTTTAAATATAATTTCATAGTGGGGAACTTCTTTTAATCTATTCAGATAGGTTTCCTCAATCTTTTTGTTCATCTCCTGTTCTTTTTTTGCCCTTCCTGAAACTCCGTTTGTGTATTCAGGATAGGGGTTTATGTGCAGGATATAGAGGGTAGAATCCTTTCTTCGTTTCGCCACTTCAATAGCGAAATCCAGGGCAAAATCTGCATTGGCGGAAAAATCTGTACAAAAGAGGATACTTTTATAGATATCGTACATACTGTAGATACTATTCATTCCAATCTACCTCCCCCTTAATGAACTTGCTTTATGCCTTCAGCATAGCATGTATATAGCCACAAGAGCGAAAATGTTAAGCGGTACGTAACCATCGTTACGTACCGCTTTGTTGATTCTCACTGATGGTCACTCCACTTGCCATACTTCTCGCGGAGAAACCTGTGGAGGATCTTGCCCGCGCCAGACCTCGGCATTTCCGAATCCTTGATAAAGATGACGGTCTTCGGGACTTTGAAACCGGCGATCTTGCCCTTGCAGTGAGAAATGATCTCCTCCGGCGTGCATGTCTCTCCTTCGTGAAGAACGACTATTGCGCTTATCTGCTCGCCCCACTTCTCATGGGGTATGCCGATGACCGCAACGTCCCTTACCTTCGGATGACTGCCCACGATGTTCTCTACCTCGGACGGAAAGACGTTCTCGCCGCCGGTGATGATCATGTTTGCCTTGCGGTCAACGAGAAATATATAGCCATCCTCGTCTCTCTTGCCCAGGTCGCCGGACCCGAAGTATTCTCCCTTCATGGCTGCGGCAGTCTTTTCAGGTTCCTTCCAGTATCCCTCGAAGACCATCGGGCTTCTGGTATAGACCTCTCCGACCTCTCCAGGTTTGGTAACAAGGTTTCCCTCTTCATCATAAAGCCTGATCGCATCCGACCCGATCACCTCTATGCCGCAGGAGCCGAGCTTTGTGAGCTGCTCATCAGGTTTGAGGATGGTTGCTATACCTGATTCAGTACATCCGTAAGCCTCCCAGAGCCGTGCGTTCGGGAACATATCGAGGACGCCCAGTTTCGTGTCCCTCCTGGCAGGCATGGATGAGATGAGGGCCTTTTTAAAGGTCTTAAGGTCATATTTTTTCTTCACCTCATCGGGCAGCGCAAGCAGCATGATGTAGTGTGTAGGAACGAGCGAGGTAAAGGTGACGCCGTGGTCCGAGAAGGTCTTCAGGAGGTTCTCCGGGTCGAAGCTCACCATGTTGTAGCACATCACGGTGCCGCCGATCCACGTAAAAGCAAAGGAATAAAAGAGTGAGTTTACGTGACAGCAGGGCATGACCAGGAGAACGACATCAGTGAATTCGAACTGATGCTCATAAATCGAGATAAGATACTGCGAGAAAAGGTTCGCGTGGCTCTTCATGACGCCTTTTGCCTTTCCGGTCGTTCCGCCGGTGTACATGATGACCCAGGTATCGTCCGCCTCAACCGCAACGTCCGGCTCTTTGGGGCTCGCCTTTGCCATGGCATCTTCGTAGGGAATATAGCCGTCGTATTTTTCATTGCCTGCTGCAAAGGCGAAATACGCCGTTACGGTCGGCATGTTCTTCTTCATTCCGTTAACCATCTCGATCCATGGAAATTCCTTTCCATTTGAAGGGTCCTTCCCGCCCTGAACGATAAAGGCCTTTGCCTCACAGTGGTTGATGTTATATTCCATCTCCGAGGCTGACAACCTGAACATGATCGGCACGCAGATGAATCCTCCCTTTGCTGCCGCAGCGTAGATATCCATCCATTCAAC
>JAQTNJ010000146.1 GCA_028713955.1 Syntrophorhabdaceae bacterium | reverse complement strand
AACCCCCCGCATTTAAGGAAGCCATGGAGATCGCCCGGAAGAACAGGTCCGATTATCTGAAACAGTTGCAAAACCTTGAGACAACAAAACTGCAATACAACGTGGCAAAAAACGGCCTTCTCTGGGACTTCTCGGTCAGCGCAGGCGTAGGGAGCGGTATGACAAATTCCAGGTTCGGGGCAGCTTACAGCAGCGCCGGCAGTCTGGGAAAAAGCGACTGGAACGTGGGCGCAACCCTTACGATACCCCTTAACATCACCGATCTCACGAACACCTACCTCATTGCAAAAGTGGCATACGATACACAAAAGAATAACCTCATAAAGCTCGAAAAAACCATTGAAGCAAACGTCTTGAACGCAACCAGAGATGTCGATATGCAGTACCAGCAACTTCAACTCGCAAAGCGCAATACCATACTGGAACAGAAAAAGTTTGACGCTGAAAACGAAAAGATGAAGGTCGGCAGAAGCAGTCTTTTTCAGCTTCTCAGTTTTCAGGACAGCCTTGTTACCGCACATAACACCGAGTTGTCCGCGCTCATCTCTTACCTTAATGCCCTGACAACGCTGGATCAGACACTCGGGACAACCCTGAAGACGTGGAATATAGACGTTACAAAGGATGACGATGAAGTAAAAATAGCGACAAAAAACAGTAGTAAATAATGAGAGACACGGTCTGTGATGGAAACAACAGGGGCGGTGAAGTGGTTAAGGAAATAGTGTACAAAAACATTTTAGACAACATGCGCGACGGCGTCATGACCATCGGCATAGACGGCATGATCATCACCTTCAACAATGCAGCGGAGATAATCCTGAACCTGAAAAGCGGGGACGTTGTGAACAGAACCTTCGGCGAGGTCTTCCTTGTTGCGGAAGAGAACGACGAATTTAATCAGACCATCCTGAACGCAGTCTACGAATCGGCAATGGTACATAACGCAAGGGTGCACTATAAAACATCAGAAAAGGATCTGGTCCTCAACGTTACCACCTCCTTCCTCAAATCACCTGAAGGAAAAGAAGATGAAAAAGGGGCTGTCATCGTAGTCTTTCAGGACATTACCGAGGTTGAACAATTACGGGAATCAGAGGCCCGGCTTACCGGCGAACTAAAGGCACAGCATAAAGAGCTGCAGGCTGCTTACATCGACCTGGAAGGGGCAAATACAAACCTCCAGGCAGCCCTGAAAAAGGTCCACATGATCCGCGTTGTCGCTACAGCCTTTGTAATAGTGCTCTTCGTGATCCTCGGTCTTATAAGCTGGAAGATGGCTATACCGCCCGGCAGCAGACCTGCGAAGGAAACCCGCGCAGAGGTAAAGGACCCTTCTCAGATGAAAACGTTCATTGTGAGCGAACAGAGATTGACCGATTCCATCGCCCTTAAAGGGTCTCTGAAGCCCATTAACGTGGTCAACATTACAAGCCCTTTCACCGGCAAGGTGAAGGAAAAATACTTCCAGTACGGGGAATCCGTCCGGAAAGGACAGTTGCTTTTAAAAATGGACGCGACGGAAACGGAGACCAAATACGGGGAAGCCAATGTCACGTACATAAAGGCCCTCGAAAAGATGAGAGAGATGGAAAAATGGGACAACGCCGATGAGGTGACGAAGGCAAGACGGTCCGTTACCAAATCGAAGATGACTCTTGATACTGCAAAGAGCAAATTTGAACAGAGCAATATCCTGTTTAAAAAAGGATACATCTCTGCGACTGATCTCGAAAGCGACAAACAGCAATACGAAACATCCAGGATGGACTACGATGCCTCCCTCCAGGAATTGCAAACAGCCCTCAACAAAGGCAAGGGGGACAATTACCGCGTGACAAAGATCGAGCTGGATAATGCGAGGACCAAGCTGCAGGTGCTGGAGCAGCAATTACAAAAGGCAAACGTCATCGCGCCGGTCTCAGGCACGGTGATCCTGCCCGATGTGGGCACTGACAAGGATAAAAAAGGGAAGCTCATAGAGGTCGGCATGTCCTTCACGGAAGGAGACCTGCTCGTATCCATCGGCGATACGGGAGGGTTTTCGGTGACGGCCGAGGTGGACGAGATGGAGGTGTTAAAGCTCAAAAAGGGCCAGGAAGCCTTAATCACCGGCGATGCCTTTTCGGGCATAACGCTGAAGGGAACCGTCTCCCACGTCTCATCACAGGCGTCAAAAAGTGACGCTTCAAAGAAGACGCCTGTCTATGCAATAATCGTATCGGTCGAAAAATATCCGCCCGATGCAAGAGAGAAGCTGCTCCTCGGCATGTCCTGCAAGGTACAGATAACAACCATGGACAGACCGAATACCCTCATGGTCCCTATCCGGGCCGTCAGTATCGAAGGTAAAGACAACTACGTGATGATGAAGGATAAAAAGACAAATGAGATAAAAAAGATCAAGGTTGAAACAGGCATCACCACCCTTGATTCCGTGGAGATAATAAAGGGATTGACGAAAGGAGAAGAAATACTTCTGCCCTGACCGGATATGCTGCGCTTAACAGACATAAACAAATCCTACCGGGTCGGGCCAACCACAGTCGATGTATTGAAGGGGATCTCCCTCACGGTTGAAAAGGGCGAACTCCTCTCCATTATCGGTCCTTCCGGAAGCGGAAAATCGACGCTCATGAATATCATGGGGCTCCTGGAACAGCCTTCAGCAGGGTCATATTTCATAGAGGATACCAAGATCACCTATGATGACGACAGGATGCTTTCAAGTCTGCGGAACAGGATGATCGGTTTTGTCTTCCAACAGTATCATCTGCTGCCGAGATTAACGGCCATCGATAACGTCGGCCTGCCCCTCATCTACCGGGGGATCAGTGAAAAAGAGATTACGGAAAGATCGATGGAGTATATCAAAAAGGTTGAGATGCAGGAACGGTCTCACCATAAACCGACGGAACTCTCAGGCGGGCAGCAGCAGAGGGTCGCAATCGCGCGGGCGCTTACGGGCAATCCTGCGCTCATCCTTGCAGACGAACCGACGGGCGCCCTTGACACCCACACAGGGCAGGAGATCATGAACCTCTTTAAGAGATTGAACAAAGAGGAGGGGATCACGATCGTAGTTATCACCCACGATCCCAAAATAGCCGCGCAATGCAAACGCAGGGTCGAATTAAGGGACGGCATCATTACGGGATGAGAAAACCATGATAATCAAGGCAAACATCAAGGAGGCACTGAAGAGCCTTATAACGGCAAAACAGCGCACGATCCTCGCCCTTATCGGCATTGTCATCGGTATCGGGTCCGTCATCGGCATGGTATCGATCGGCACGATCGTACAGAACGAGGCCCTGAAGCAGTTCAGGGACATGGGCATCGATATCGTCTCGGTCACAAAGGATTATGAGGAGCAGGGCAGCAGCGATAAGGGGTTCAACATCGACGACATCTATAATCTGCCGCATTACAGTCCCTCAATCAAAAAGGTTGCGCCCTATATTATGTCGAGTGCACAGTATTCATACGCAGGCCAGGATATGTATTTGGAACTCATGGGCGTCGATGAATCATTCTTCGATCTCAATAAATTATATATCCGGGAAGGCCGTCCATTGTCCGATCTCGACAGAAACAGGTTTTTCTGCGTCATCGGCTCAGAGACCGCGGATATGTTGCGAAAGGCCGGCATCAAAAAACTCATTGGAGGGCAATTCCTGTTCGGGGAGCGCATCTACACTGTGGTCGGCATCCTGAAAAATCTCCCTGAGGGCGGCGGCATGAGACCGTCAGGCATCAACAGAAGCGCTATCACCCACATCAGTACGGCCATGCGCGTATTCACAACAAATGATATCACCACCTTCATGGCAAGGGTAAGCACGGAGGACAGCAAGACAGTCAAGGCCGTTATAGAGAATTATTTCAATAAAAAGGCAAGGGGGCTCCGCGTAAGGGTGCGCACTGCCGAAGAACTGATAACACAGATGCAAAAACAGATGCAGCTTTTTACCCTGCTGCTTGGCGCAATAGGGAGCATCGCCCTCATAGTCGGAGGCATCGGCGTCATGAACGTCATGCTCATTTCGGTGACGGAGCGCCGCAAGGAGATAGGGATACGAAGGGCACTCGGCGCTCAGAGAAACGATATTGAGACCCAGTTCATCATAGAGTCCGTCACCCTCTGCTTCGTCGGCGGCATTATCGGCATCATTATAGGGATCATCATTTCATACGTCTTTGCACATTTCTCCAAATGGGAATTTCTCATATCGCAGTCTGCAATTGTCCTTGGTTTTTGCGTTGCAACGGCGGTGGGGGTCTTTTTCGGCTACTACCCCGCCCGCTCGGCAGCCCACCTCGACCCTGCGGCAGCGCTGAGAGAATAACTAATAACTGATCGTATATCGTAGTTCGTATATCGTATATCGAGATTCCAAAAAGACCGTTCGGCGTAATGCGTGAGGGGAGAAAGGCAGCGAAGAGCAGAGAGCTGAGAGCGAAGAGTGAAAAGCAAAGAACAAATGGAGGATGGTATGAAAAAACCGGTTTTAACAGTCTTTGTAATGACCTGCCTGCTGATCCTGTTCATGTCCCATGGGTGCGCTCAGGAATCAGTCATGAAAAAGAAAAAGGTCTTCAGCGGTTCGGAAACCCCCTTTGCAATGAAGGTCGACGATGAGTTTGTCCTGACGCTCGAATCGAACCCTACAACAGGCTACCGGTGGCAGTTCGCAGACAAGCCGGACGAAAAGATAGTCAGGTTCATCAGTTCAGAATACAAGGCCCCGGAGACGAAGCTTGTCGGGGCCGGCGGGAATGAGGTCTGGACATTCAAGGCAGCAGGCAAGGGGAAAACCACGATCAACCTCATATATGTCCGTCCCTGGGAAAAGGATACTCCTCCCGCAAGGACAGCAACCGTGATAATTGTCGTGGATTAAACCTCGATCTCCATTCCATCGTAGGCAAGATCTATTATGAGTGGATAGGACTCCGCGTAGAGTGCAAGGTACCTTCTTGTCTTTTCCAGAAATTCTTCCAGCTTCGCGTCATCGACTGTCGGTTCGTTGTGATACATGCAGAGGCGTTTGACCCCCGCCCTGACACTCAACTCAACAGCGCTCATGTTATTGGAATGTCCCCAGTCTTCCTTCGCCTGTACAGCCTCGGAGAAGGCATACTGTGCGTCAAAGATCAAAAGGTCGGTGTTCCGGAAAAAGGCGATGAAGGGATAGTTCGCATTATCAACATCCTGCTTGTGCTCGGAATCCGTAGAATAGACAATACTTTTACCGTCCTTCTCAAACCTGTACCCATAGGAATGACCCGGGTGGTTCTGTTGAAAGATCTTCACGGTGAATCCGCCTATCGCGTATGGCCTTCCAGGGTCAAGGACAGTAAAACGTATATCGCTGCTCATTGCTTTAAGGGGCACCGGAAAATTGTTAACATTCTGCTGTGTCACGAATGATTCCTCAAGGTAGTCATGGCACCCGTAGATATTTACCTTGTTGCCGGGTATGTAGGCAGGGATAAAAAAGGGGAAACCCTGGATATGGTCCCAGTGGAGGTGGGAAAGAAA
Organism: Syntrophorhabdaceae bacterium; assembly: GCA_028713955.1. Classification (NCBI taxonomy): domain Bacteria; kingdom Pseudomonadati; phylum Thermodesulfobacteriota; class Syntrophorhabdia; order Syntrophorhabdales; family Syntrophorhabdaceae; species Syntrophorhabdaceae bacterium. Next base: position 2,312 of record JAQTNJ010000146.1, on the reverse strand, counting down.
GATATGGAATGTATGCTGTTTTTGAACACCCTGCTGCATAACATAATTTCCGAAATCTCTCAGTCCTGTCCCGGCGTCACAGATGATATAATCTTCACCGCCGACAATCTCCGCGCAGGACGTATTCGTGCCGTAGCCCCCTTTTACGGAAAAAGGGAGATCCTTTTCAATGAATTGTCTGATCGCATTGTCATCATAGGAGGACAAACCCTCCGATGCCTTTATTGCCTTGTATATCTTTGCCCTGATCGTCTCTGCCGTAACAGAAGCCGGCAATGAACCCCGTGTTCCCCAGAAATGCACCTTCATATGACCTCCACCCCTCCTTAATTCTTTGAAGCCGATTATAACAGAAAATCGCCGGATCACGCAAGTCGATAGTGATAAGCATAAACCCGTAAGTCGTGAGGCGATAAACCCCGTGAATCGTGAGTCGTAATTCGTAAAGGGAGAAAGACTGTACGGCACAGGAAGAGCGGATTGTCATTGCGAGCCCACAGGGCGTGGCAATCCCATCTTTTGAGATCGCCACGGCTTCGCCTCGCGATGACAATAAGGTTCTGAACGTAGAACATTGAACATTGAACGGATGTTTCCTTACGCCGAACACATCACGTCGGACGGTTTTTTTGGAATCTCGATATACGAAATACTATATACGATTTTGAATCATCTGCCATTCTATTGTATTTTCCACGCTAAAGGATTAAAATGATTTCAACGTGCTTCAACAATCTGATCCGCTAAAGAGGGAAAGATGGATCTTAAGCGATTATTTAAACCGGGAACAATGGCGGTCATCGGAGTTTCTCTCAGCAACGAATCCAATCCGGCAAATGTCATATATAACAAGAACCATCTCCGTTACCAGATTCCGGTCTATGCGGTGAATGGAAAGGGCGGCCTTATCCGTGGGGAAACCGTCTATCCAAAGATCAGTGATATCCCGGTAAAGATCGACCTGGCGATTATCGCCACGAAAGCCGACATTGTCCCCGCGGTCATGGCTGAATGCATCGAGGCCGGCGTGGGAGGCGCAGTGGTCATTTCAGGCGGGTTTTCAGAGGCCGGCTTTACAGACCTCCAGAACAGGCTTGTATCAACGGCAAAGGAGGCTGATTTCCCGTTTATCGGGCCCAATTGTCTCGGGATCTTCGCCCCTTCCCACATGGATACCTTCTTCATACCGGGCGAGAGGATGGTAATACCCGGCCTGGGAAGGGTTGCCATGGTCAGTCAGAGCGGGGGCATTCTTGTAGACCATATGGCCAAATGTGCCCTTGAGGGAGTCGGGGTGTCACTGGCTGTCAGTATAGGCAACAAGGCCCTCATCAATGAAATCGACATGCTCCGGTATTTCAGGGAAGACCCCGGGACCGACGTGATCACCTTTTACTTAGAGGGATTTGATGAAAACGAGGGACGGACATTCGTGCTTGCCGCAGCGGAATGCGGGAAACCCGTGATTGTCCTCAAATCCGGCAAAACCCCCGCGGGAAGCAGCGCCGTCAAAAGTCATACGGCCTCGATCGCCGGTGATTATGAGGTCTTTTCTTCAGTCATGACACAACATGGAGTAGTTGAAGCAATGGACGAGTATGAGATTGTGACATTTGCCGAGTCCCTCAGCTGTTACAAAAAAACAATCAATGGGAACATCGGGATCATTACGGGCAGTGGGGGGCACGGTGCCCTGGCTACCGATACCTGTCTCTCCCATGGACTTAAGGTCCCGACATTCAGTGAAGCGGAACAAACAGAGCTCCGCAATAGCGTATCGCCGACAATTAAAAATATTGCATCTTTCAGCAACCCGATCGACCTTACAGGGAGTTCGACAGATGATGATTTCGTGGCAGCGGCACTCACTTTAAGCAGAAATAACAACATAGAGTGTATCATCATGCTGCTTCTCCCCTATATCCCCGGGATCACCATGGACCTCGGGGCCCGGTTGAACCTTGTCTATCAACAGGAGGGTAAGCCTATCGTTGCCTATGTGCCGCACGTGGACAAATACAACATGCTCATTGAGGGCTTTACATTAAACAACATGCCCGTTGCCCATTCTGTAGAAGACGCGGTGCACATGGCAGAGGCGATGAGGAGATACAGGCCATGCTAAGGGAAGAGATCCTCACATTACTGGCTGAGGCATCCTCAAGGGGATGGCTGATGGAGCCGCAGGCAAAACAGGTCTTTCGTCTCTCGGGCCTCGATGTGACACGGTTTCTCTGGACAAAGGAGATTCAGGAGGCAACCCGGTTTGCCGCTGAGATCGGGTATCCTGTGGTTGCAAAGGTGGTCTCTCC
>JAQTNJ010000145.1 GCA_028713955.1 Syntrophorhabdaceae bacterium | reverse complement strand
ACACCGCCGCCGATACCGATCAGTCCGCTTAAAGCCCCGGCGACAAATCCTAAAAGCACGTAAAGCAGCATGGTAGTCATATTATGTTACCTCCCTTAGAAATACCGTGAAAACCAGAAGAGCAGAAAGCAGAATACCCCGGGCATTCTGATTGTCTCTTTAGTTCCTTTTGTCTCTTACTATTCACTATTCACCGTTCACTATTCACTGCCTTTTATTATAGCGCATATCTTATTCCTTCATCATTCATTCGCACGCAATCGTTGCTTTGATCTTTTCCTGTCCCTGAAGTATCGCAGGATAATCCAGCCTGCAACCAATATGACAAGAGCAAGGATCAGGATATAATCAACCCGCGTGATGTCTTTCTTCAAGATCATGAGGCTGTTGCCGCCAAGATAACCAAGGCCCAGGGTAATCGAGATCGTAATGATCGCGGAGAGGCCATCGGCAATCAGGAACTTTATACGGGAAATGCGCATTACTCCCGAGATGATGAATATGGGCGCTCTGAAGCCGACGAAGTGCCTTCCCAGAAATACCGTCAGGGCACCCCATCGCTTGAATTTCTCTTCAAGTCTCGAGAGAACGGCAGGTGAAACTATCCTGGAAAATCTTTTATGTTCAACGACCATTCTTCCATATTTCCTGCCGATAGAATAGAGGATAAAATCGGCGATCAGCAGGGCCGGATAGATGACCATGAGGGCGGGGGCGAGCTTAACGACACCATGGGCGATGAGCAACCCGCTCGCGATGAGCACCCCGTCTTCCGGAAAGGGGAACCCCATTCCACCGAGGATCAGAAGGCAGAAGATGCCGATATATGTGAAGTGCTGAATAACTGTACCGGGATCAACCATACTGTCACTCAAAAAGGCTGCTTTTTAAAGTCTGCTCTTTCATCAGAGCTTTGCCTTCCTGTAGAAGATCTTTTTCACCACCTCTGCTGAAACGATATAGAGCACGACAATGAGAAGGAGCGTCAAAAGGTATGGGAGCGGTATCGGTGCAAATCCAAAGAGCGTTCCCATAGGGGTATAAGGAAAAAGGATCGTGACCACGGCGACGAGAAGAGTGGCCGTCAGCAATGCCTTGCCCGGTTTGCTTTTCAGGAAGGGCCCCCTGGTGCGGATGACCAGCACGATCATTGACGCAGAGATAACGGATTCCATGAACCAGCCGGTCCTGAATTCTTCGATTGATGCATGGAGGATGAGAAGAAGGACGCCGAAGGTCAGATAGTCGAAAACCGAGCTGAGTAAACCAAAAACCAGCATGAAATTGCGGATGAATTTGATGTTCCATCTCCGGGGCCGGTTGAGCATCTCCTGATCAACGCTGTCGGTGGCGATTGTCATCTCGGGAAAGTCGGTCAACAGGTTCGTGAGGAGGATCTGTTTCGGAAGGAGGGGGAGGAAAGAAAGAAAGAGTGAGGCCCCTGCCATGCTGAACATGTTGCCGAAGTTGGCGCTGGTGGCCATGAAGACATACTTGAGCGTGTTCGCGAAGGTCTTCCTGCCCTCAAGCATACCGTTTGCCAGGACACGGAGGTCTTTTTCAAGAAGTACGATATCAGCCACCTCTTTGGCCACATCCACCGCGCTGTTTACAGAGATTCCCACATCCGCGGCATGTAAGGCGGATGCGTCATTAATGCCGTCCCCCATGTATCCGACCACATTTCCTGATCTCCTCAGGGCAAGGATGATGCGCTCTTTCTGATTCGGCTCAATCTCGGCGAAGATGTCCACGCTGTTGACCCTTTCCATCAGGGCCTCACTACTCATCTCGCGAATACCGGCGCCGTTCAGTATACTGCGGTTCGGGAAGCCCATACGCTCAGCCACACTGGCAGCGACCAGCTCGCTGTCCCCGGTGATAACCTTCAGCGTGACCCCCGACCCTTTGAGGGTTTTGATAACTTCGACGATGTCTCCCTTGAGGGGGTCAAAGAAGACGAGGAAGCCGAGAAATGTCATATGGGCCTCATCGTCCTTTGTCATGGAAGATTGAGAACCTATATCTTTGTATGCAAGACCCAGGGTCCTGAAACCTTTGCCACTCAAGTCCCTGAACCGCTGATAGATCCTCTCCCGAACCGGGGTTATGTCGATAACCTGTCCATCCGGCATCTCCGCGCTGGAGCACACTGCAAGCACGTTAGAAAGGGCGCCTTTTGTTACCATGAGATGGGTGTCGTCCTTTGCCGCGAGAACGGTCAGACGCTTGCGGATAAAATCATAGGGTACTTCGTCGAGCTTGCTCACGTGCGAGAGATCGAACTGCCGGTATTGGAGAATTGCCTCGTCAAGGGGGTTTGTAAAACCCGTCTCGTAGGAGGCGTTGACGTATGCATAGAGAAGCGCCTTTTCGCACTCCCGGCCCTCCACGTCGAGGACAGTGTGCAACTGCACCAGACCCTCGGTCAAGGTACCCGTTTTATCGGAACAGAGGACATTCATGCTCCCGAAGTTTTCGATCGATGCAAGCCGTTTTACGATAACCTTCTGATCGGCCATCCGTTTTGCGCCATGGGCAAGGTTGATGCTGATTATGGCCGGCAGAAGCTGAGGTGTAAGCCCTACCGCCAGGGCAAGGGAAAAGAGGAACGACTCCAGTACCGGCCGGTGGAAATATACGTTGATGGCAAAGATCGATATGATGAGTATCAGGGTGACCTCCAGCAGGAGATAGCCGAAACGCCTGACGCCGCGCTCAAACTCCGTCTCAGGCGGCCTGAATCTAAGCTCTTCAGAGACTTTGCCAAACTCCGTGTCCTTCCCGGTATAGACAACAACCGCCTTCCCGCTGCCGCTTACAACGTGGGTACCCATGAAGAGTGTGTTTGTTCTCCGGCTGAGAGGGGTTGCCTCGTCAAGCGTCCCTGCTTCCTTATCCACCGGGAAGGTCTCCCCGGTCAGTGTCGCCTCGTCAACAAAGAAATCCCTGGATTCAATGATCAGGCAGTCACCGGGGATAATATCTCCTGCGTTCAGCGCGACGATATCGCCGGGGACCGCCTCTTCAACCGGTACTTCCCTGAATTCCCCGTCGCGGAACGCTGTTGTATTGACCTGGACAATGGAAAGCAACCTCTGGACTGCATTGGCGGCCCCGCGTTCCTGCCAGAAACCAAGTAAGCCGCTAATCAGGACTATCGCCAGAATGATCAGTGCATCGGTGACGTCACGGAGCACGAAAGAGAGTCCTGTCGCAAAAAGCAATATGATAATGATCGGGCTTTTGAACTGCGTCAGAAAAAGGGTGAGAGAGTCGTTTCTCTTCTTTTGTTTCAGCGTATTGTAGCCGAAGACCTGAAGCCGCTTCTGCGCCTCGGTCCCGGTCAGACCGTCGGGTGTTGTCTGAAGGCGGGTAAGCACCATATCCGGGGAAAGCGCCCAGAAGGCGTGCAACCCGTTCGTTTCCTTGACCATGCTTAATCCATTATAGTTACTTCACGCCGTTTCTACAATGGTTTATATAATTTAGTATAACAAGATGTGGCATTGGTATGTGGCATGTGGCATTGGTATGTGGCATGTGGCATTGGTATGTGGCATGTGGCATTGGTATGTGGCATGTGTTATAATGGACAGACGGTGGATATTAAAGACATTCTCACCCAAAAGCGCGGGACAATCCTGAAACGCTGGCTTGATCTGATACTCGAAACATACCCTGCCGACGTAGCAAATTTTTTGAGGACCGGAAAAGACAGGTTCACAAACCCCGTGGGTCATATCCTGGCCGAGGGGACAGAGATCCTCTACGACGAACTCATCCGCGATGCCGATCCTGACAGGATATTATCAGCCCTTGACAACATCATACGGATACGCGCCGTTCAGGACTCTCTGCCGTCTCAAGCCGTAGCCTTCATCTTTCTTCTGAAGAAGGTAGTCCGGGAAGAGTTGGAAAAGGCATTCACCGGCGATGCGCTCCTCAAGGCCCTCTCTCAACTGGAAACCAGGATGGACATGATGTCGCTCCTCGCATTCGATGTATACATGAGGTGCAGGGAGGAGGTCCATAATATCAGGAGCGGGGAGATCAGGATGGAACGGGACATGGCGATGCGGCTCCTCAATATTCTGAAACAGCCGGATAAGGGATAATTTCCCGATTGACAGCCCCCGGTTGCTCTGCTACAGTGGAAACAAGTACACTGAATGCACGGTAATCGAATGTACCTTTTATACTCGCTCATCCTTATACTGATTATCATACTCGTCGGTTATATCGGGGCCGGTCTTCTCGGCTGCCATACCCTCTTCGGTATCATAGCGCCCTATTTCGCCCTCGGCGTATTTATCGCCGGTTTTATCTACCGCATCGTTCTATGGGCACGCTCTCCCGTACCGTTCCACATACCCACGGTGTGCGGGCAGCAACGATCCCTTCCGTGGATACGGTCGGATAATAAGGAGAGTCCTCACACCACATGGGGTGTCGTATCGCGGATGGCCCTTGAGGTGCTCTTCTTCCGCTCGCTCTTCAGGAACGACAGGGCTGAGATCCGGCAGCCTCAAAGGCTCCTGTATGGCGGGAACAGGTGGCTCTGGCTCGGGGCAATGGTATTCCACTGGTCATTACTGATCATCCTCATGAGGCACCTGAGGTTTTTCATTGAACCTGTCCCGGGGTGCATCACGTTTCTCCAGGATATCGACGGCTTTTTCCAGTGGCCCCTGCCGTCGTTTTATGTCACCGATATCCTCATTGTGGTCGCCCTCCTGTATCTCTTCGGCAGAAGATTGCTCAATCCGCAGGTAAGGCACATCTCACTCCTGTCGGATTATTTCGCATTGCTCCTCATCGGGAGCATCGCTGTAACAGGGATCCTCATGCGGCACTTCTACAAGGTCGACCTGATGGAGATAAAGCGGTTCGCCCTCGGGATCCTTGCCTTCAATCCCGTGGCGCCGGAGGGAATAGGAACGATATTTTATATTCACCTCTTTCTGGTCAGCGTTCTTCTTGTCTATTTCCCCTTCAGCAAGCTCATGCATGCGGGCGGTGTATTCCTGAGCCCCACGAGGAACCTGATGAACAACAGCCGCATGGTGCGGCATGTCAATCCCTGGGATTACCCCGTGAAGGTACACACCTACGAAGAATATGAGGATGAATTCAGGACAGCGATGAAGGAGGCCGGAATACCGGTCGAGAAAAATGAATGAGGTACGAGGGACGAAAGACGAGGGACGCAAATGCGTCCTTCATCCCAACAACCACGCCATGGCGTGGGAGTGGTCGTCCTTCGTGAGTTTAATACGGAGTAATTGTGGCTGAGGAAAATCTGAAGAAACCTGATGAGATGTTCGAGGTAAGCCTGACACCTGCGACAGGCGACTGGATGAATCCCGCTGTCGAATTCAGGAAAGGGACCTACTGCTACGGCGCCCCGCTGAAGCATCAAAAATACCTCGGTCTTCCCAACCAGAGAGAATGGCAGCCCGCTGATGCGGACTGGAAGCTGCCCCCCGACTGGAAGGAGACCATCCTGGAGGGTATGGAGCGGCTCATCAAGCGGCATCGCTCGTTCCGCCTTTTTCTCGACATCTGTGTGCGCTGCGGCGCCTGCGCGGACAAATGTCACTTTTTTATCGGTTCAGGCGACCCGAAGAACATGCCGGTATTGCGGGCGGAACTGCTGCGTTCGGTATACAGGAGGTACTTCACACCGGAAGGAAGGATCTTCGGCAGATTCGCCGGCGCCCGTGACCTTACGGAAGATGTGCTGAAAGAATGGTTCTACTATTTCTACCAGTGCACCGAGTGCAGGCGATGCTCCGTCTATTGCCCTTACGGCATCGATACCTGCGAGATCACGATGATGGGAAGGGAACTCCTGAACCTTGTAGGCTGCAACATCCAGTGGGTCGTCGAGCCCGCGTCGAACTGCTTCAGAACAGGCAACCACCTCGGCGTGCCGCCGCATGCCTTTCAGGAAACCCTGGGGTTTGCCTTAGACGAACTGAAAGATCTCACGGGGATCGCGATAGACGCGCCCATTAACAGGAAGGGCGCCGAGATCCTCTTTGTCGCGCCGTCGGCGGATTACTTCGCAAGCCCCCACTGGTTCACGTTCCTCGGTTACCTGATGCTTTTCCACGAGATCGGCCTTGACTACACCTGGAGCACCTATGCGTCCGAAGGGGGCAACTTCGGGCTCTTCCATTCGATGGAGCTTGCAAAAAGGCTCAACGCGAAGATATACGCCGAGGCAAAACGATTGAAGGTGAAGTGGGTCCTCGGAGGGGAGTGTGGTCACATGTGGAGGACCCTCCATCAGTATATGGATACCTTCAACGGCCCCGCGGATTTTCTCGAAGAACCTGTGTCGCCTGCAACAGGGACGCGGTTCGAAAATGCGCGGTCAACAAAGATGGTCCATATCACTGAATTCACCGCTGACCTCCTCTACCACAACAAGCTCAGACTCGATAGATCCCGCAACGATCAATGGAAGATCACCTTCCATGATTCGTGCAACCCCGCGAGAGGCATGGGTCTCCTCGAGGAACCCAGGTATATCATCAGGCAGGTCTGCAATCATTTTTACGAGATGCCTGAGAACACGATCAGGGAAAAGACCTTCTGCTGCGGGAGCGGCGCCGGTCTCGGCGCTGACGAAAATATCGAGATGAGGCTCCGGGGCGGGCTGCCAAGGGCCAACGCGGTCAAATACGTCAAAGAGAGATACGGCGTCAATATGCTCGCCTGCATCTGCGCCATCGACAAGGCCGCCCTGCCGCCGCTCCTTGAATACTGGGTCCCCGGCGTCGGCGTATGCGGCGTCCACGAGCTTCTCGGGAACGCCCTTGTCATGGCAGGGGAGCAGGAACGAACGACAAACCTCCGGGGCGAGCCGTTGGAAGCCGGGGACGGAGAGAACGATGTTCGATAAGGGAAAGGTCATAACAGGCATCGTTATCTTCTTCGTCATCCTCCTTATACCCTTCTGGTACAATGCTGTGACGGGAAAGGCAGGATACGTACCGGAATTGAGGCCGGGGACGGACGCAAAAGAGTGTGTCGAAAAGACATCGTTCATGAGGGAAAAACATACGGAGCTCCTCACCAGATGGAAGGAGGCCGTTGTGAGAAACGGCGAGCGTGAGTACAGGGCGTCAAACGGAAAGACTTACGTGATGAGCCTCACGGGGACATGTATGGGATGCCACACCAATAAGGAACAGTTCTGCGACAGGTGCCACAACTACACCAATGTAAAACCCTATTGCTGGGATTGTCATAACATCCCGAAGGTGGCGAAGAAGTAAAGACGTTCGGCGTTAGGCGTGAGGCGTTAGGCGTAAAAAATGCAATAAAGAGTTTGGGGCAGAGAAAAACAGAGATGGATAGAAGGAAATTTATAAAGATTGCGGGGTTTTCGTTAGCCGGACTAACAAGTCAGCAGGGTTTTTCTCTCTTTTCACGTCATGCCCTCGCAAAAACACCCAAATCCGAAGTCCAGCCGGCATTGAAAAGATGGGCCATGGTGGTAGATGTCGGTGCCTGCTCGAAGCAGGCCGGATGCAGGGATTGCATCGAGGCATGTCACCTGACACACAATGTGCCTGATCTCGGAAATCCCAAGGATCAGATACAATGGATATGGAACGCCCCTTATAACGAGGTCTTCCCTGAAGGGTCTCACGAACTCATGCCGGAGGCCGTGAAGAAGGCACCTGTCACTGTTCTCTGTAACCACTGCGAGGATCCTCCCTGCGTCAGGGTGTGCCCCACAAAGGCGACGTGGAAGAGGGAGGACGGCATTGTCATGATGGACTACCACCGGTGCATAGGATGCAGGTACTGCATGGCAGCCTGTCCTTACGGGGCGCGGAGTTTTAACTGGAAAGACCCACGTCCTTTTATCAAAAACATCAACCAGGATTTCCCTACCAGGACGAAAGG
>JAQTNJ010000144.1 GCA_028713955.1 Syntrophorhabdaceae bacterium | reverse complement strand
CCAAGACGGTCAGGGACTATTCCAAGAAAGATATGGTGCATCACAGTATTCCCCACAACCGTCATGTCAATGATCTGGTTAGGAGAACATCCGTTCCTCGTCACCATCTCATCTATCAAGGCGTTGACGGCCTTTATGAGTTCACCCCGCATCCTTCTGGTCCCTTCAACCGGGTGAGCAGTCGAGTATTCAATGCGAGACATAACATCTGTTCCGAAGAGAACCTGGGGATTCGTGATGGAACCACTGGCAATGATATCCCCCGTTACCAGATCACAGAGATAAAGCGCTACGGTAGTGGTTCCAATATCGAGGGCAAGACCCAGGGATATGCCGGACTCGTTTGGATGCAAAGCCACAACTTCCTTGTCCATCCAGACAAAGACAACGATCTTACTCTTATCTCTTAGTGGTTCTTTTCTCAGACTTTGTATGACTTCAGAATCAATGGTGACGTCAGGCAGGCCGTGCTGTGTACAAAGTTTTTCACTGATACCTTGAGTATAGTCTGTTTTATTCATATCGAGACTGATCTGATAACCTTTCACGGCAGGATTGATCAAAGTCGCGCCTTTTGTGAAGATCTTTTTTGACGCTTCGGAGGTGAGCACATTTTCTCCGGGAACCAGAACCTTGACATCACTTTGAATACGGGCCTTGCACGCCAGCCTGTACCCGAACTCTTTTTCAAGATTTCTTATGAAATCTGATTCTTCGTGAGTAAAGGGATTGGCCTTACCCTCCATTATCTGTACCCTGCACTTCCCGCAACTGCCCTTTCCGTTACACTGTGAGTTGATATAGACACCTGCCTCACGGGCAATGTCCAGGATAGTCCTACCCTCTTTTACGGTGATTTCTTTTGAAGACGGCAAGAACAGAACCTTATACTCTTTCACTGTCTTTGCTTTACCTTTTTCCATTGAGGGTATAGGGCGTGAAGTCTGTCGCTTATTGTTTTCATGGAAAAGCCGCACGTTGATCCAAGGATAAGCCCACCTTCCTTAAACTCATCTTCCGCATCTTTTACCTTCTGGGTAATCTGCTCGTCGTCCCAGTTTATTATATCAATGTGCCCCATGAACGACACCCTGTTTCCGAATGTTTTTTTCAACTCATAGAGGTCAAGTCCTGCCTGGGTGTCAACGGGATGGATGCAGTCATATCCTGCACCAATCAGCGACTCAATGATTACCCTTGTATCTCCGTCCGAATGAAAAAAGGCATAGAGGTCATTTGCCTTTATTATCTCAGCTATCTGCGCGTAATACGGTAGAATAATATCGGTGAAATCACCTGGAGAAAAGAAAAGTCCATGACTCCCCGCGATATCGTCCGCTAATACAATTGCGCTTAAATCATTTTTTTTGGCGAGCCTGCATTTTTCTTTAACATCCTTTAAGATGCCCGCAACAATATTAGACAAGGTTTGTTGATCCCTTTTGATGCAGATCATTGTCTGGCAAAATCCAAGTTGTGTAATCGCTTGCATAATCGGCCCATTGATATACCCAACAGTAAAATATTCCCTCAGCCTGCCATAATTTCCTTCCCTAAGTAGTGATCGGGACCACTCTTCGTTGAGATCAACTCCAACAACTGAAAGACTGAGGAGGTATGCAGCAGACGCTATCTGCTCCACATAGTTTCCCTGGAAATCAGGAAAGTAAATATCGAGAAACTTCCCGGTAAAAAAGAGCTCACCCCGGGGCAGCCGAGATGGACTTGAATGTTTAAGTGCCACAACTACGTTTTCTCTTTGATTCACAACCTCACCCACACGTCCACCGGATTTGCGAGCTTGGAATTACCTTAAAATCATACTTGTAGTTTTTTACACAAAGCCTCAAAATCTTTGGCCTCAATGTCAAAATTGGTTTTGTCTGGTCGCTTAAAGCCTTCAAAATCCTTATCTTCTTCCGGAACGTTTACATAAGCTGTATGCATTCCGGCAGCCTGGGCTGCCATCAGATCGCTTTCGTGGGCGGCTACCATCATAGCTTCCGCCGGTTTTAGCCCCAGCAGGCCTGCCCCCTTTATATAAGCCTGCAAAGAGGGTTTATAATAACCTAAAAACTCGCACGACAGGATACCGTCCCATTGCACCCCGGCTGCTTTAGAACTGCTGACGATGCTTTCCCAATTCAAGATAGTGAGCACCACTACCGTATATTTGGTCCGTAAGCGGTTGATCGCTTCAGGGGTTCCTGCAAAGGCTTTGAGGTGATGCCAGGTCGATTTTATGAGAGACATGTGGTCAACGGCGGTTAAGAGCGAATAGGTTTTTGTTAAATTTTCCAATGCCCGCAGGAGCATGTCGTCCGAATTCATCCAGGGCAAGTCTCCATGCCTCACCTGAGTATGTATCTTGAACATTTCTCCCCGCCAGTCATCGGCAAAGGCTCCACCGTCTATGGTCCGGTTCATTGTATCGGCCAATTCCTGTACTTTCTCCCGGACGGTATTTTTCCAATCAAATACGGTCCCGCCTACATCAAAAAACAATCCTTTCACATTGTCCATATGTCCCCCTGTGTTTCTGGTTTATCGATTCCCATCCGGAATAACTCTTCGGAACTGATATTTAGCGGAGCCCGAGGCAATTCAAGTTCGATGGGTTGTATCATCTGTGCTTTTGGTTATTCGTACCAACCCGCATCATTTATGGCTTTTCTCATGACATATACGTTATGGGGAGGACTATTGGGCGGAATTTCACAGCCGGAGCACATCATGTAGCCGCGCGGTGCGTGCTTCAATTTCGTGATCGTTTCCGTGCAAAGCCGGTAAAGGGACTCAGGTGTTCCTTCCAGGATGACCTTCCCGTCTATATTGCCGATGATAACACACGTGTCTCCGAAATGCTTGATAGCCGTGTCGGCGTCGATCTCTTCGCCAAGGCTGGCTAATCCAGGATCCCCCATGGGGACCTGGGCCCAGTAAGGAAGGTTTGCGTTCTGTTCACCGCAGATGTGGTACAGAATGTGTTTGACCCCCATCGCCAGTATCTTTTCGCTCGATTCCTGTAAGTACGGCAGCACAAACCGCTCAAATTGCTTCGGGGATAATATATAATTCGCAGCCGACGGTTCCCACATCTGCGGGATAACCCGTTCAGCGCCAAAGGTCTCTGCCCAGTAACGCACCACATCCACTATGTGATCCGTGGCCAAACGGAGAAGCTCGTGAACAAGATCAGGCTTTTTCAGCATCCACCGGCAGAGCGTCTCCACTGAGCAGATGTTTCCTGCAATGGTAAAATTACCTCCGCATATGATGGAGATCGGCGTGTCGGATTTATCCTGCAAGCGAGAGAACGCCATGGCCGTGGGGAGGCAACCCGCCTTTTTCACGTCCGGCAGTTGAAGACCGGACACATCCGCCTCCGACTGTACCGGAAAGGTCACGTGGGCCGGCGCCTGCTCGTAATCCCCGGCGGGCATCTTTATGGTGCCCCCAAACTCCCATGTCCCATAAGAAGCATATCCGTAAAGAGGACCCCAATCAAATCCGTACTGCTCCATGGTTTTCTGTTGCGCGTCAAAACTTTTCCCGGCATCGGAATACATCGTGGCTATGGGATAACCCACATTCCTCGCACAGAAACCGGGGATAAAAGGGAAAAGGGGGACCCGGTCAATCGGTTTGCCTTTCAAGAGTGCGTCAATGCGTTCCTTGTTGCTCATTACATCCGGCCTCATGAACATTCGTTCCCTCCGTTCTTTCTTAATGTGTCGGCGTCAACCCTTGAACACGCTCAAGACTGTTCCGGGTACCAGCCAAAATCATCGGCTGCCTTGGTTATCGCAAAAACATTGGCCGCCGGAGCCGCTATCGGCAATTCGCAGCCTGCCGACAGGATGAATCCACCGGGGATATCCTTCCCCTTTTCAAGGGTTGCCCCGGCAATTTCATAAACCTGTTGGGTGGTCCCGGTTTGAATAATCGCCGGTTCGATATTGCCGCAGATAATATCCTTTTGAAAATATTGTGCAGCAGTTTCGAGGCTCACCTCATGCCCGAAGCTGAGGATGGCGGGATGTTCCCACGAAGAGGCATCCGCAAGGTACGGCAGGTTTAAATTCTGCTCGCCGCATACGTGAAAATAGAAACGCTTTATACCCAGCGCCTTTAACCTTTCATGGTAAAGCAGGTGATAAGGCAGGGCGAACTTCTCGAATTGCTTCGGTGATATTACCTGGTTTGATTCGCTCGGCGAGCTCATGAACACAAAAACCTCTTCTGCGCCAAAGGTATCTACCCAGTACCGGAGGACATTAAAGATATGATCGAACGCCATCTTCATGAGCCTTTCACATAATGCGGGTTTTTTTATCAACCACTTGCAAAACTGCTGTAAGCCGCAGATGTTTGATGCAACCGTGAAGGGAGAACGGGACACGAAGGTCACCGGCAAACCGTGCGCCTTCTGAAGCCTTCCAAGCTCTAATGCAGCGCCTATCATCCCTGTCTTCTCCGGATCAGGCATCTGCAGGTTCTCCACGTCGCTTTCCGATTTCACAGGATAGGAATTGACCACCAGTGCTCCTTCGTACTCACCCTCAGGCAGCCGTACGTCCCCTCCAAAATCCATCACCTCCACAATCGTGTGTCTCACTATCTGGGGGGCCTGGTCCCAGGCGTATTGTTCTGCGGCCCACTGCATTGCGTAAAAATTATGTTCAGGATCGTTGTAGGCAACGCTGACGGGCAGTCCCGCATTCCTGCAGGAGAATGAAGGTGCGATCATGCCGATGGGGACATGGTCAGGCCTCCTGTAATTGAAGAGCGAATCGATCCGCTCCGCGCTGCTCATCCTGTCTTGTTTTAGTTTCATGATTATGCACCGCCTTACGTGTCTGTATGTGTCTTCCCGTTACATTACATCCTGAGGAGATCGACCGCTGTCTTAACGGCGGTAACGGCATCAGGTGCGTATGCATCGGCGCCGTATCTCTGTGCGATCTCCTGCGATAAAGGAGCGCCTCCTACCAGAACTTTAACGCCGGGGTTCTGCGCCTTGAGCGCCCCGATGATCTTCGGCATGGCGAGCATGCTCGTCGTCATCAATGCCGACAAGGCCACAATATCCGTATTGGCCTTCTGTTGTTCCTCTGCAAATCTCTCGATCTTCACGTTATTGCCCAGGTCGTATACTTCCCAACCTGCCGCCTCGAACATGATCTTGACGAGGTTCTTGCCTATGTCGTGGATATCGCCCTCCACAACGCCAAGCAGGAGTTTGCCCTTGCCGGCGGTATCCTCTATCTTCAGGTGCGGCTTAAGAATATTCAGCCCTGCATTCAATGCGTCCGCGCACAAAAGCAATTCGGGGACAAAGTACTCCTGGCTGTTATAAAGCTCCCCTACCCTATCCATCCCGCCCGTCAAACCTTCCACAATGGCCTGGTGCGGGTCTATCCCTTCCTCTAATACAGAGCCGCACAGGCGCTCACAGGCTTCATCATCATAGCCTACAACTGCATCCTGAATCGCCTTGAGTATCTCCCGGGTTCTCTCCTCTGAAGCCATTTTTGCCTCCCTTTTTCAGGATATGCTATCCGTTTTTTACGATGATTTTTTGTCCCTCAGCCCGTTGCCTTGTGTCTTAAGGCCGGGGCTAAACCGCCTCATACATGATCTCGGCAATATCTTTCACTGCGATTACGTTCTCCTTGTTCAAACTTTTGATTGCGTCTTCGAAATTTATGAGACAAAAGGGGCATGCGGTCGCCAATAATTCCGCCCCGGCGTCTATCGCTTCCAGTATCCTGACCTCGGCTAAGCGCGGCTCTTCAAGAAAATCCGCCCACATCCTGCCGCCTCCGCCTCCGCAACACAGGCTGTTTTCCCTGTTCCTCTGCATCTCAACCAGTTCTACCCCGGGGATGCTTTTCAATATCTTCCTCGGCTCTTCATAGATGCCATTATGTTTTCCCAGATAACATGGGTCGTGGTATGTCACCTTCTTGTTTATCGTATTTTTGAATTGTATCTTTCCCTGCTCTATGAGGCCGAAGAAAAACTGGGTGTAATGTTTGATCTCAATCTTCCTCATCTCCTCAGGGTATTCTTTTAAGTAACAATTAAAATCATGGGGGGAGGTGGTGATAACAGTTTTAAACCCCGGTTTTTGAATTCTTCCAAGATTCTCCTCTGCCAGCAGCTCGAATAACCCGTACTCCCCCATCGTCAACGCGAGGTCTCCGGAAGATTTTTCATCTTCCAGAATGGCAAAGTCCACATTAGCTTCCTTCAGGATTTTAACGATCGACCTGGCCACGGCCTTTACCCGGTCGTCATACGAGGGCGTGCAACCCACGTAATAGAGGACGTCGCTCCCCGGAGCCTCTCCTGCCCTTTTGACATCGAGGTCTGCGGCCCATGCCGTTCTCTTTGAAGGCTGCATGCCGTATGGATTGCCGACTATCTGCAGGTTCTCCAATGCCTTCTGCTGTTCGCGGATCGGCGGTATCTCTTCCTCAAGAAGCAGCCTCCTGCCCATCTTGATCGCGTCTACCAGTTTTACCCCCGCCATCAGCCTGTCGCATATAATTTCGCAACTCCTGCAGGTGGTACAGCGCATCAGGATATCTCTTAAATCTTTATCTATCCTGCCGAGCTTTATGCCGTAATATAGGGATTGAGTGATCCCTGAGCCTCCCTGGGTTACCCAGCCGTCCGATACCTCATACACCGGGCACTGGGAGATGCAGAAACGACACTTGACACATTTGGACACGATCTCAAGGATATCCCTTCTCAACTCATTGCCGCTTTCATTTTGATTTTCCATCGTAACTCCCATAAAGTGTTTTTATATAATGCACAGGGATCTCTCAAAGGATCTTAACGCGTTATGGGTTCATTAACCCGCGACTGAGAATATCATTCGGGTCAAAGACCTTTTTCACCTGCCTTATTAGGTCATAGGCCTTTTCCCCGTATCTCTTCTTAAAAAAGGCATTTCGTTTTCCGAATTGGCCCCATTCGCCTCCGCATGTGCCGAATCTCAGGTTCATTTCAGCTTCCACTTCCAATCCTGCTGCAACAATCTTTCTCTTCGTTTCATTATCCAGTTTTTTAGGAACAATAAGCGTTGGGTGGAACGTCAATGCGCCGATGTGACCAAGCAGATAGAACGGCATTCCTTTGAAGACTGGTTTCTTATCAACGTAATGTTCCAGTTCCTTTATGCATTCCACAAGATCCGGGAGGCTGGAAACGATCTCCGGTCCTGTAAACTGACCATCATGTTTTTGCATCAGGGATGCGATGATTACCTCTCTCGCCGTCCATATCTTCGTCCACACGGCCAGATCCCTGATCTCTTCCATACGGATGGGATTCTCTTTCTTCATAACCTCCAGCAGGCTCTGTACGTTGCGCGACGCATCATCCTTTGAAGCCCCTAAGGAGGCAAAAAATATGGCACATCCGGGAGGGACCGGGAGTCCCGCATGCTCAAATCCGATGGTTGTGGTTGCCTTGTCCATAAACTCCATAAAAAGCGGCGCAGGGGCCTTTTCCCTGTACATCCTTACAACGGCCTGCGCTACGGATTCCGCATTTTCGAAATAGGCAATTGCAAAGGCCTTCTCTTTTGCGGGGACGAGTCTCATCCTTATGCGCGTAACAATACCCGTCAGACCATCGCCGCCGACAAAGAATTTTGTGAGGTCCGTGCCGGCGGGTTTTCTTAATGCCTTAGAGCCTGTCTCGAGGATCTCTCCTGTGGGAAGGACAACCGTCAGGCCCAGGACATAATCTGCCGGTTTTCCGATACAGGCGTCGATGATATGGCCGCTGGTATTGTTAGCCATCATCCCCCCCATCGTCGCGACTACCTTACTCCCTGGGTAGACAGGCAGAAAAAAACCCTCTTTCGCCAGCAGCAGATCACGCGAATTGACCGTGACCCCGGGACCACATTCGAAATACCCGTAATCAGTGTTAATATCGACAAACTTCATCCTGCCCGTACTCAGAATGATACCCTTTTCAGGCGCC
>JAQTNJ010000143.1 GCA_028713955.1 Syntrophorhabdaceae bacterium | reverse complement strand
GCTGACGGCTTCCAACAGAATTGACTTTAAAATATCCTGCCTATCTGTTATAAGAAACAAGGAGGTCGGGGATGAAAAAGATTGGCATTATCGGCGTCGGGAATATGGGTGAATCGATAATCAAGGCGCTCTTGAAAAAAGGCGCTACAAAAGAAACGATCATCTTTTCGGAAATAAAAAAGGAACGGGCACGTGCCGTCAAAAAGAGCTTCGGGATCAGGGAATCTAAGAAACTCAACGAGCTTGTGAAGAACACCGATTATATCATCCTCGCCGTCAAGCCGCAGGATTCAAGGACCGTGCTCACCGGGATAGCCCCTTTTCTTGATCTCAACAAGATCATCATCACAATAATGGCAGGGGTAACAACGTCAAACATACTTTCAATCGTCGGGAAACCTGTTAAAATCGTAAAGGCAATGCCGAACATCTGCGTTAAGGTCGGTGAGGGAGTGATCGGTATCGCCCATAATAAGATCGTAAAAAAAGAAGAGGTAAAAAAGGTAAAAGATATATTTGAACCCCTCGGAAAGGTTGTTGAGATCGGGGAAGAGCTTATGGATGCGATAACGGCGCTTGGCGCAAGCGGGCCGGCATTCTTCCTTCTCTTTCTCGAGGCAATGATCGATGCCGGTCTTAAAATCGGTATCCCAAGAGAAAAGGCAAGGGTCGTCTCTGCGCAGGTTGTTAAAGGGACTCTGAAGATGCTTGAGGAGGAAGGGATACACCCTACTGTCATGAGAGATATGATCACGTCGCCCGGCGGTACAACGATCTCCGGGATCGCCGTCCTCGAAGAAAAGGCATTTAAGGGGATTATCATTGAGGCAATAGAGAAGGCAAGCAAGAGGGCAAAAGAGCTCTCACTATAATGCTGAACAACTTCCAGAGTAAAAGACAACAGATGGTCGATACCCAGCTGATCCCGCGGGGGATCCGGGATAAACGGGTGATCGACGCGATGAAAAAGGTACCGCGCCATCTTTTTCTCGATGAAGCCCTCTGGCCGCAGGCCTACGAGGATCATCCCCTGCCTATCGGTGAAAAACAGACAATCTCCCAACCCTATATAGTGGCCCTCATGACAGAACTCCTGCAGCTTACCGGAAAGGAGAAGGTCCTGGAGATAGGCAGCGGGTCAGGTTTCCAGACGGCTGTCCTGGCCGAACTCGCTGAACGGGTTTACACGATAGAGAGGATACCGGCAATCGCAAAGCGTGCCCGGAAGATCTTCGACAACCTGAAATACAGCAACATAATTATTACTATCGGAGATGGTACATTGGGCTGGAAGGAACACAGTCCCTATGACGGTATAATCGTGACCGCCGCTGCGCCGAATGCCCCGCAACCCTTGCTCGAGCAGCTCAGTATCAGAGGCAGGCTGGTAATACCCATAGGGAATGAATTCTCACAGGACCTCATCGTCTATACCCGCGAAGAAGCCAACCATTATATTGAAGAAAATCACGGGGGATGCAGGTTTGTAAAACTGATAGGAGAGCGCGGTTGGAAGGATTAAGCGAAGAGAGCCGCAACATCTATGCCTCTGCAAATGAAGAGGTGAAAGTAGAAAGACTCTACATGAGGGATCTCAGGAAGCTTCCGATCATTTCCTTTGAGGAAGAAAAGAACTATGCAGTAAGAATAGCACAGGGCGATCCGGAGGCCAGGAAAAAACTGATAGAGGCAAACCTGAGGCTCGTCGTCAAGATTGCAAGGAAATATACAAATCAGGGTATCTCGATCCTGGACCTCATTGAAGAAGGCAATATCGGCCTCATCAGGGCAGTGGAAAAATTCGATCCTGCAAGAGAATGCAGGTTCTCTACCTACGCAACGTGGTGGATAAAGCAAGCCGTAGAGAGATCAATAGCAAATCACTCACGAACAATACGCCTTCCCGTACATGTGTCATCAAGGATCCATAAGATATCAAAACTGACAAGCCATTATATGGAAAAAGAGGGGAGAGAGCCTTCGATTGAAGAACTATCTCAGGAAACAGGCCTCAAAGTAGAGTTTATAAGAAACCTCTTTTCCATGATAATAAAGACCTATTCCCTGGAGACGCTGATCGATGAAGAGGGCAGGCTCACCCTCGAAGAGGTCCTGGCAGACCCTTTCGTCGAGGAACCCCTGTCAGTTCTTGAGCACACAAAGAGAGCGGAAGAAGTAGCCTCCTGGCTCGACACCCTCACCACCGATGAAAAGAAGGTCATAACCCTGAGATACGGTCTTGATGGCGAGGAGCCTCAAACCCTTGAATCTATCGGCAAGACTTTTGGCGTAACAAGAGAGCGAATCCGGCAGATAGAACAAAAGTCACTCAACAAACTTCGCAGGACAGTGAAGAGAAAAAATATTGGAACAGAAAATATCTGAAACACATTCCTCTGGCAACCCTGCCCGGGACATCGTCAGAAAAGGCTCCGTCATAACCCTGATAACGCTTATCAGCAGACCGCTGGGCTATATCCGGGAAGCGGTTCAGGCATATCTTTTTGGCGCCACGCTTCTCGTCGATGCGTTCATCGTTGCCTTCAATTTCCCCGGGCTTATTCAGACTCTATTTTTTTCCGGGGCAACGAGCGCCTTCCTTATACCTGTCTGCACACAATACCTGCATGACCGTGACGAGTATTCAAAGATCTATTCTACCTTTATCAATCTATCGATACTGATCACCTTTTTTGTATCGATCATATTCTTCATATTCAGCGCTACCATCACGGGCATGATCGCGCCCGGCTTCAGCACGGCGGCAAAGGAGATCACGAGGAACCTGTTTATCATCATGATACCTGTTATTTCCCTGCAAACCCTGCTGTCTGTAATGAAGGCCTTCCTCAACGCAAAGGAGCACTTCGCTGCCCCGGAACTGTCAGGGATTTTCATGAACGTTGCCTTTATCGTTGCGGCCCTGACACTGAAGGACCGGTTCGGTATATACAGCCTCGCCATCGGGGTCACCGCGGGCGCCTTTATCCAGATCGTCATGCAATATCCTTATCTCAGGAAATTGGGTATCAGATACAGTTTTTCTATGGATTTCCATCACCCTTCTTTCGCTGAAGCAAAAAGTCTGTTTGTTGGCGCACTGATCGCCACGTCCATTGTTCCCATCAACAGTTTCGTCGGCAGGATCATCGCTTCCTACCTGCCCCATGGCGAGGTGGCGTCTTTAGCCTACGCGTTCAGGATCTTTATCCTGCCGTTCAGCCTTTTTGCGGTGCCTGTCTATACAGTGATGTTTTCAAAGATCTCCAGGCTTTACCACGACAAAGACTGGCACGGTATAGCCGTCCACACAGACAGTTCTTTCATTCTTCTTTGTATCACATTAATACCCTCAACGATCCTGCTCTGTACGATCGGAGATATCTGTACAAAGATCCTTTATGAAAGGGGCGCCTTCAAGGCCCATGAAACATATATCACGAACCGGGCCCTTTTCGGTTACAGCACGGGGATCATATTTTACGCATTCTCCATTTCCCTGGTAAGGATATTCAATGCCCTCCACGATATGAAGACCCCTGCCCTTGTTGGGATAACATCGATCTTTCTCAATGCCGTTCTCGCGGCTATCCTCATGGTCCCTTTAAAAAACCTCGGGATCTCCCTTGCGACCTCACTTGTGTCTTTCTACAACTTCGTCATGCTTTACTTTCTTCTGAAGAAAAAGATTCAATACCGCATGGCAGAGAAAACTATCAGAGAAATCATCAAAGCACTCCTGGCGGGTATCATTCTTACGCTCACCATCTTGTTAGCGCGCTATATCTTCATCGGCAACATTTACATCATCCTTGTTTCCAGCGCCTTGCTTACAGCGGTAATCTACGGATTGTTTTTTAAAAATTATTATCTTGCGATCTTTAAAAAATGACCGGTTATTGTTTTCTCAATATTTTCTTTATTATCTCCTTTTTTTCTTTTAAAATTATAGAAAGTGTGACAATGTAATCTGCAGGAACGATTGATGCCTCCAAACAGCACCTTAACCTATGAGAATATCATAGGAGAGATCAAAAAAATATCCATGGATAACTACCGCGATGATGATATCCTGCTTGCCGAGCGTGTTTTTCAGGATTCAATAGACCTCTTCAACGGCAAGACAGGTGGTTTTCTGAAATGCGATATGAGGTACCACAACATCATCCATACCCTTCAGACGATCCCTCCGTTCATCGAGATCATTGACGGCTGGAATAAAAGCAAAAGCACTCCTTTCGTTTCCAAAGAATACTACATACTCGGCATCATAGCGGTCATCCTTCACGATACAGGATATATAAAATGCGATGACGATACGGAAGGAACAGGCGCAAAATATACTTTCACCCATGTACAGCGAAGCATCGATTTTGCCGGAACGTACCTCCCGCGGATCGGTCTTGACGACAAGAGCGTGGTCAGTATCCAGAACGCTATCCGTTGTACCGGGGTAATATTCGACAACAAGGTGCATTTTCATTCCGACGAAGAAAGAATAATCGGGTACGCCCTCGGCACGGCAGATCTACTGGGGCAGATGTCGGCCACGGATTATGTTGATAAACTTCCTGCACTTTATCTCGAATTTGAAGAGGCTTACGGTTTTGAGGGACTGGAAAATCTTTACGGCAGGGGATCTACACTGTTTAAAGACAGCAGACATCTTATCGAGAACACACCGGTTTTTTTTGAAAAGGTTGTCATGGAACGTTTCAAGATGATGGGGTCTATCTACAAATACCTTACATATCACTACAACAGCAATGAAATCCCCTATATCAAAGAGATCGAGAAAAATATCGGCAAGATAAAAAACACCCCGCAATGAAACAGGAGAAAGGATATATAATCGTCCTGACAGGGGACGGAAAAGGCAAGACAACGTCTGCCCTCGGTATGGCAATGCGGGCTGTCGGGCAGGGAATCAGGGTTGTTATGCTCCAGTTCCTCAAGGGCGCGTGGCGCTACGGAGAACTGGAGACGGCCAGGAGACTCGGGCCTGATTTTACTCTCCGTCCACTCGGCGATAGATTTATCCACGTAAATCCCGACAATCCGGACCCTGCCGATGTGGAGACGGCCCGGAAGGCATGGGAGACCTGTAAAGAGGTTTTATTTTCCGGGGATTGCGGAATGCTCATACTGGACGAGATCAATAACGCGATAGCCTACGGATTACTTCCCGTCGATGACGTACTGGACGCCCTTGAAAGGCGCCCACACAACCTGCACGTGGTCCTCACCGGCAGGGCCGCCCATCCGCGACTCCTGGAAATAGCCGACTTGATAACAGAGGTCAAAGAAGTGAAGCACCCTTACCGGCAGGGTGCGGCGGCGCGAAAGGGAATAGAATACTAAGGACATCGCTCCCCGCTACCAGGATGCCGGCCTCACGCTCCATTAAAACATTCTTTTGATGCATTGACACACATTCGAATCTCCACTATACTACGGTGTGCCTTACAGACAGGGCAATAAAGAAAGATCTGCAAATGGAAAAACGTTCGAAGAATAGATATCCTTCCGTTTCACAAATGGACAACGCGGAGCATGTCGGTATAGTAAAAGAGATATTTTCGACCATAACCGCGCGGTATGATCTCCTGAATCACGTGCTCAGCCTGGGATTTGATATCTTCTGGCGCAGATTTACCGTGAAGAAGATGCGCTTTTTCAAGGCCTTCCGTCTCCTTGACATTGCCACAGGGACCGGGGACCTCGCTATCTATGCCGCAAAGGCATATCCCCGCATTACAATAACAGGTCTTGACTTTACCGGGAGCATGCTCGAAACGGGAAAGACAAAGATCTCCCGCAAGGGTCTTGGCCGAAGCATCTCATTGGTACAGGGTGATGCCATGTCCCTGCCCTTCCCTGACAATACTTTTGATGTTGTTTCCATTGCCTTCGGCATCCGGAATATACCCGACAGAAAAACAGCAATCAGCGAAATGATCCGTGTCCTTGTCCCCGGCGGCAGGTTTATGGTACTGGAGATGACGTTCGCGAGACATTCTCTTTTCAGCAGGATGATCCGGTTCTATCTGAACAGCATTCTGCCTTCCATAGCCGGAAAGATCACAGCAAATCCCGGCGCCTATCATTACCTGGCAGATTCGATCATGAATTTTCCTTCATCTGCTGAATTTGCAGGCTTTCTTGAAGATCTGGGTCTCAGGGAGGTTGCTACATACCCCCTTACTTTTGGTGTTACCTGCCTCTATTCCGGCTTGAAACCTCATGATTAGAAATTATGGAAAAGGATACGATCAAGGTGGGATAACTATTGCCGGGTGCTGCGCACCTATTCCAGGCTCTTTATAATATATGGGACAAGTTCCTGCATAGCATGTTGCAGCGTCTTCTCAAGAGCCCACCGTATCGGTTCGGAAGAATGGTCCAGTCCCTCATCCTCGTCCCGGGCACCGGAAGTCAATGTCTTTATGAACTGACCGTTCTTGAAGACCTGCGCCTCCAGCTTAACCTCGGCGACTGTTGAAATGGTAAACACGTTAGAAGACTGGTTTGCCGACAGGCTGACGATGGCGGGCTTTACCCCTTTTGAGACATTCCCGGGGAGCTCCGGGCAGGTTTTTGCTTCATACCCTGCAGCGGACAGTTCCTCCACAAGCGCCGAAAGAAACCAGTTTACGGGATCATCCTGAGTGAAGATCTCCTCTTCCCCTGTTTTTCCAAGGACCTGTTTTCCTGCCTGGAAAGGCGTCACGCTGTAACGGGCCACGGGCCGGGCAATAAATATCTGTCCCGAACCGCCGGAGGCGTTGACAAACCGCCCGTATGTCAGATCAACTCGCTGCTGAACAGGCGCACAACCTGCCGCACAGATTGCCAGGAGGAAAAACAGAATAAAAGATTTTAACCACAAATTACGTACCATCATCTAACCCTCGCTACTTTAATCTTAATCCTTTCTATCTTTTAATCAATACCAATTGAAGATTAATCACGCGGATAAAAGACAACGTTGACCTTTATTTTCCATTACCCGCGGTGGCCTTCAGAAACTCCTGAAGTAGTTTCCGTACCTCTTTGACCTTAAATATCTCAAGTCCCTGTATCAGGGATGCCCTTTTGCGGAAAGAAGCAATATCGGGCTTCTCATCTACAATTATACCGGCCGCCTTTATCTTACCGAGAAAACTTTCCTGATTGTCCCTGCTCCAGCGCCTCTGGTAGCGACCGGCCTCCTTCATGCACCGCAAAATAAGTTTCTGATCTTTCTTCGGGAGGTCCTGAAACCATTTGAGACCTGCAATACCTATATGCGATGAATAGACGTGTCCCGTAAGGGAGAGATAGCTTTGCCCTTTATAAAAATCATCAAGCCAGATTGCCGACAAAGGGTTTTCCTGTCCATCAATCTCTTTTGATTGCAAATCCGCAACAACCTTTTTAAGATCCCCGATCGGTATCGGGTCTGCGCCAAACAGACGCCACAACTCCTTGTGCAGAGCGGATTCCATGACGCGAATCCTGAGGCCTGCCACATCGTCGACCTTATGAACCGGCCTTTTGCTATTGGTGAGATGACGAAAACCGTTCTCTGAAAAGGTTAAACCCTTAAACCCTGATTTTTCGAGCGTTTTCAAGAGTTTTTGTCCCAGAGGACCCTCGAGGATCCTATCGACCTCTTCATAGTTTTTGAAAAGGTATGGATAATCGATAACGCGCACCTCAGGGACGAACCGGTCAAAAGGACCGGATGTAATGATACCCATATGGACATTGCCTGTCTGTATCTTTTTCAGGATCTCCACTTCGGTTCCCAGAGAGCCGCTGTCATAGATCGTAACCTTATGGGTCGAACGGGCCTCAATGAGTTCCTTGAATTTTTCAGCACAGACATTTTGCGCAGCGCCCGGTTTTGTGACAACCCCTAATGTTATTTCCTGAGACCAAATGACACCCGGGCATATCAGACCCAGCAAGAACACCGCGATGACCACTGCTCTGCACATCTTCATTGTCTCCTTCTCTCTATAAAAATTACCATAGCAGGATATGAAAAGTCTATCATCCTCCCATACCTTACGGGATTTATCTCTCTGCCCTCAGCTCTC